>JBFKJL010000376.1:0-2530 GCA_041631795.1 Saprospiraceae bacterium
AAATAAAAATTAAAAAGCCCTGTCACTTTTGTTCAGGGCTTTTTTAATTTTGGCCAACCATTGATAAATTGTATTCTATGAAAGACGCTGCCATACAGCTCATTGAAAAAGAATTGCGCCGCCAGCAATCGGGCATCGAATTGATCGCCAGCGAGAATTTCACAAGCCCTGATGTCCTCGGCGCCATGGGATCCTGCCTCACCAATAAATATGCGGAAGGATATCCCGGCAAAAGATATTACGGCGGTTGTGAAGTCGTGGATGAAGTGGAATTGCTTGCCATCGAGAGATTAAAGAATCTCTTCGGAGCGGCCTATGCCAATGTCCAACCCCATTCAGGCGCCCAGGCCAATGCCGCTGTCTTCCTGACAGTATTGAATCCGGGAGATACCATTCTGGGCTTTGACCTTGCGCATGGCGGACATTTATCTCATGGTTCTCCAGTCAATTTTTCAGGCAAAGTTTACAAGCCAGTGTTTTATGGTGTTGATAAAGATACCGGGATCATTAATATGAATAAAGTAGAGGCCCTGGCACTTGAACATAAACCAAAACTGATCATTTGCGGTGCTTCCGCCTATTCTCGTGACTGGGATTACAAACGCTTCAGGGAGATTGCAGATGCTGTGGGCGCCCTGCTCCTGGGAGATATTGCTCATCCCGCCGGACTCATTGCAGGAGGACACCTGAACGATCCTCTCCCCCATTGTCATATCATCACGTCCACAACTCATAAAACCCTGCGTGGACCAAGGGGTGGCATTATTATGATGGGTCAAAATTTTGACAATCCATGGGGCAGGTCCACAAAGCGGGGCAATCCTGTAAAAATGTCTGCAATTCTCAACAGCGGTGTATTCCCAGGAATGCAGGGGGGGCCTCTCATGCACGTCATAGCGGCCAAGGCTATTGCCTTTATGGAAGCTGCCCAACCAGAATTTCGAGTTTACGGGGCCCAGGTGATCAAGAACGCAAGGGCTATGGCCGATGCCTTCCTCGAACGTGGATATAGGGTTGTCTCTGGCGGTACGGATAATCACCTGATGCTGATAGACCTGAGGTCAAAGGGGCTTACGGGAAAAGATGCAGAGAAAGCCCTGGTCAGGGCTGGTTTAACAGTCAACAAGAATATGGTGCCCTATGACGATCAAAGCCCCTTTGTGACATCAGGGATTCGGATTGGTACAGCGGCTGTGACCACAAGAGGTTTTACAGAAAAGGATTGTGTCCAGGCTGTGGATTGGATGGACGCCATTCTCAGTGATATTGATAACGATGACCTCAATGCCGAGATCAGGCTGAAAACCCGGACTTACGTACAGGACTTTCCGCTTTACAGGGAGACTGTCAAGCTACCCTGAGTTTGTTGATAGCTGACTGATCAAGCTGCTCTTCTGCATAAGCCTTGGTCAGGACGAATTGTTTAATACCCTTCTGGGAGGGCAATTCAAACATGGCGTCAGTCAGAACAGCTTCGAGGATAGAGCGCAATCCCCGGGCCCCGAGTTCAAACTCAAGTGCTTTGGTTGCAATATAGTCAATGGTCTCTTCGTCAATGACCAGCTTTATACCCTCCAATTCAAAAAGCTTTTTATACTGCTTTATGAGGGCATTCCTGGGCTCCGTTAAGATTCTCTTCAGCGTTTCCTTATTCAGTGGGCTCAGATATGTCAGGATGGGCATCCTTCCAATAAGCTCCGGGATCAGGCCATAGGATTTGAGATCCTGATGTGATACATACCGAAGCAATGAATCGGAATCAATGATGTCCTGATCCTTCTTATTGAAACCAATGACCTGGGTATTGAAGCGTTTGGCGATAATTTTTTCTATACCGTCAAAGGCACCTCCCATAATGAAAAGAATATTTGTCGTATTGATCTGGATCATCTTTTGCTCGGGGTGCTTCCGTCCTCCATAAGGAGGCACATTGACTTCGGTTCCTTCAAGCATCTTGAGCAGGGCTTGCTGGACACCTTCACCTGAAACATCCCGTGTTATCGACGGATTGTCACGTTTGCGGGCAATCTTATCGATTTCATCAATGTAAACGATACCCTTTTCTGCCGCCTGAACATTATAATCGGAAGCTTGCAACAACCTGCTGAGCATCGATTCGACATCTTCACCTACGTAGCCGGCTTCAGTAAAAACGGTGGCATCTACTATGGCAAACGGAACATTGAGATATCGCGCGATAGTTTTGGCCAATAGCGTTTTTCCCGTCCCGGTCTGGCCTACAAACAATATGTTGGATTTTTCGATCTCGACTTCATCAATATTGGACTGATTTAATCGTTTGTAGTGATTGTATACAGATACTGACAAAAACTTTTTAGCCTCCGTCTGGCCTATGACATAATTGTCGAGGTATGATTTGATCCTCGCAGGGGTAAAATCCTTGGGTATATTAAAGTCAAAACCTTTTTTGGTTTTGTCTTTTGAGCCGAGTTCCTCATGGACGATATCATGCGCCTGTTCTACACAAGCTTCACAGATATGCCCCTCAACACCGGCTATCAACAGAAGC
>JBFKJL010000377.1:0-2497 GCA_041631795.1 Saprospiraceae bacterium
AAATAATATGCCTACCGTCCATTGCCATATTTGGTCTAATTGGTGTACATTTGCACAAATTTTTAAATACCATATATAAATGGCTAAAAGAAGAAGTAAAAAAGCTGCTGAAGAAACGCTGATAGACGTTGTAGAGGTCAAAGAACACGCGCAGGATTATTTTGAGAAGAACAAATACCTCATCCTCGGCGTCCTTGGCGCCATCGTCCTGATTGCCGGAGGTTACTTGTTTTATACCCTTGGGCTCAAGGCGCCCAAAGAAAAAATGGCGATGGAAGCCATCTATAAAGCAGAACAACAATTCGAGCGTGATTCCTTTGCACTTGCCCTGGAAAATCCAGGCGGAGGTTTTGAGGGATTTCTCGATATCATCGACAATTACAACGGCACAAAGGCAGCAAACCTGGCAAAACTATATGCCGGCATCAGCTACCTCAATCTCGGTCGTTATGATGATGCCATCGCCTACCTCGAAGCACATTCAGGTGAAGGAAATGTTTCTCCAATCATGAAAAATGGAAATCTTGGGGATGCCTACTCTGAAATGGGCGATTATGACAAAGCGATTTCGTTTTACAAGAAAGCCGTTTCAGCCGGGGACAATGAATTGCTGACGCCCTACTATATGAATAAATTGGCATTGCTGCAGCGCAGGCAGGGTGATGATGCCGGTGCATTGAGCAACTTTCAAAAGATCAAGGAAAAATATCCCGATTCGAATGAGGGCATCAATGTGGACAGGTATATCGCGCTTCTGAACAATTCATAACCGGGGTTTTGGCCAGAAAAAACAAAAATCTATCGGGTGTCGATCCGAAAAACAGTCCCAGTGCAGAAGGCATGTCCTTTCACATTGTGACATCCGAATGGAACCCCGAGATCACATCTGCCCTCGAATCAGGAGCCAGAGAAACACTCGAGAACCTGGGTTGCAAAGCCGAAGATATCCACATCCTCGCTGTACCCGGTTCGTTTGAACTTCCGGCAGCAGCAAAACTTGTGATACAGACTCAAAAAACGGATGGCGTCATTTGCCTCGGCTGCGTCATCAAAGGCGAAACGCGCCACGACGAATACATCAGCCAGGCCGTGGCCACAGGATTGACCCAATTATCGATCCTCTCCGGCAAGCCTGTCATTTTTGGTGTGCTGACTACAGACAATATGGAGCAGGCACAGGCAAGGGCCGGCGGCAGTCGTGGCAACAAAGGTGTGGAAGCCGCTGTAACCGCAGTAAAGATGGCGACTCTTAAAAGATCATTGACCCAGGAAGGGACCAAAATCGGATTCTGATGAATATCCATATCATTGATGCAGGTTTCTTTAAACTGGATGGCGGCGCCATGTTTGGTGTGGTGCCTTACACCATGTGGTCAAGACTCAATCCACCGGATGCCAATAACATGTGCACATGGGCCATGCGGTGCCTGTTGATCGAGACCGGAGACCGAAAGATCCTCATTGATGCCGGCATAGGAGACAAGCAGGATGAGAAATTTCTCAGTTTCTTCGATGCTGTCGACAGCAACAGTCTCCTGGTGTCCGTCAGGCACTTTGGCTTCAATCCGGAAGATATCACCGACGTTTTCCTCACACACCTGCATTTTGATCATTGCGGGGGAGCTTTGAAAAGAAACGTGAGTGGAGATATTGTGCCCACTTTTCCCAATGCCACCTACTGGAGCAATGAGGTTCATTATGACTGGGCATGCAACCCAAACATGCGGGAGAAAGCTTCCTTTCTAAAGGAAAATTTTGTGCCGCTTCATGACCACGGTGTGCTCAAATTCATACCGGTCGAACAGGACATAGAATGGATCCCGGGCATAAGAATACGTTTTGTTTATGGCCACACGGAAGCCATGATGATCCCGCATATCCAGTTGGACAACGGTAATGAACTTGTTTATTGCGCCGACTTGATGCCGTCTTCCTATCACATCAGGCTGCCCTACGTCATGGCCTATGACATCCGTCCGCTTGTGACTCTTGAAGAAAGAAAGGACTTTTACACACACGCCATCCAGGATCATGTCTACCTGTTCTTCGAACACGATCCCAAAAATCCTGTGGGCAAACTGACAGTCAATGAAAAGGGACGCTACGGTGCCAATACTGATATTGACTGGATGGAAGTCATCGGGCATGGTTGAATAAGAGGCGCTTTCCCGCTTTGACGCCTGTCAATCGACCATCCTCATACACGACTTTCCCGTTAACGATCGTTTTCAATACCTGGCCTTTCATTGTGCGGCCTTCCAGGGGGGACCAGCCACATTTGTACAGGATGTTAGACTTATCTACAGTCCATGTTCTGTATGGATCGACCAAAACGAGGTCAGCATAACAACCCTCATCGATAAAGCCCCTCTCCCGGACCCTGAAAAGCCTGGCCGGATCATGGCACATTTTCTTGACAATGAGTTCAAGGCTCAGGTCCCCGCTGTGGTAGAACGCCAGCATCATGGACAGGCTGTGCTGGATAAGCGGAAGACCT
>JBFKJL010000378.1:0-2493 GCA_041631795.1 Saprospiraceae bacterium
AACATCGAAACTTACAGCATGAAAACCACCGACATTCCTTTGGTGCGGGAAGATGTCAGTGGCACACAAACAACCTATGTCTTTGAAATGCGGGGACTTGATGTTTGTGCTATCGGCCTGTATTCTTCAGATTACACGTATACGTCCAGTGTACAAATCAAGAAACCTGCACAAATAGATCCGTTCACCTGTACTTCCAATGACAGCCGGATCGTCATCAGCATTAACAAGGGAGAATAGATAAATTTCATATCACTTGCGGGTAAAATCGCGTAATTTTGTCCATAACAAGTATCAGAATCGAGGCTGAAGGATCTGAGCAGAGATTTTGGTATTTATACATGTGGATGTGATTGTTTGAGGGGCACCGGTACTTTATGACTTTACGGTAAAACCAGGTTTAACTCATGGGACCTTTATTGTTGTTTTTCATTGTATTGCTCATGCCGGTGTGGATACAGGCACAGTTCAGATTGACACCGCAACCACCGGACTCGGCCAAAGTCTTTTTGCTTGCCGACTTTGGCTACACATACCGTATTTCAAATACAGATGTTTGGCCTTACGGGGGACAAAGAAAACACATGCTCAATTCTGAAATAGGGGCAATGGTCAATATAGGCAGGACAACGGCCCTGGGAGGTAATGTGCACATTGCATGGGATATGGACGATGACATGCTTGCCATGGCCAAAATCAGGCTCAGAAGATGGGTGTCTCGGAAGAGTAGTCTTGATCTTGCTTTGGGATATGACATGGCCGGTGGATTTGATTTCAAACATGGCAGTTATGTGGCCAGCATTGACTATCATCCGGTAGAGTGGTTTGCCCTGACTGCGCAAATTGAGGACAGGCAGACCATTGAAGGCCAAAGATTTCCTGTTTATGGTGGCGTGAAATTCAGTTCTGCTCCCGGCCTGTATCTCAATGGTGCGAGCCTCCTGGGTACAGCGACGATCGTGACCTTGTTTCTGTTGCGCGGACCTTCTTAATTTCCATTTTTCCCGGCCGAAAGGCAGGGCATCTGATCAGGGATATATTGTTCCGGTTGTTGACCGGGACGAATAAGGCCTCCCATAATTTAATGTTTGGTATGTTGAACAGGCTGAGAGAATGATGAGTTTTTTTATATTGGTTGCAATTAATGGGCTGTATCCTGGGTAAAGGACAGGATGCCAAAATGGGGCGTTGATGATGCAACAAAACATAATGCAAGAGGAAAAAGAAAGTCTGCGGAAGAGGTTATTTCTCAAGGCTGAAAAGTACCTGGGCGAATTTGTATATGGCGGTATCGATGGCTGCATAACCACATTTGCTGTTGTCGCCGGATCGGTCGGTGCTGGTCTAAATAGCTCTATCATTATTATCCTGGGCTTTGCCAACCTGCTGGCTGATGGTTTTTCCATGTCTATTGGCGCCTATCTTTCAAAGAAAAGCGAACGGGACAATTACCAGAAGCACAGGCAGAAAGAATACTGGGAAGTCGAGAACATCCCGGAATCGGAGGTGGAAGAGATCAGGCAGATCTTTCAGGACAAGGGATTTGAGGGTGAGTTGCTGGAGAAGGCTGTCCGTGTGATCACCAGCGACAAGGACAGGTGGGTGGACATGATGATGAAGGAGGAACTCGAAATGATCAAAGACGATAAGGACCCTATTTACATAGGTGCCGTCACTTATGTTTCATTTATATTGATCGGGCTTGTGCCACTGCTGGTTTACGTCTGGGATTATTTCTCCCCGCTCCAGGGCAGTTTGTTCTTTTATTCCTCTGTGATGACCGCGGCGGGTTTCGTTATCGTCGGCTGGATGAAGGCCTACGTCAATGAAACCGTTTTTTGGAAGGGCATCCTTGAAACATTGGCTTTGGGTGTTGTGGCTGCCTTTGTCGCCTATTTCGTGGGCGACTTCCTTGAGCAACTGATTAACGGGTAGGATACTCCGATTTATTAAGCTACTGACAGAATACCGAAACTTCAGTATCATATCTGGTGCATATTATACATTTTTAAGCTTTTACCACAATTATGTATCCCCGTAATGACTGTGAGCACTTAATACATGTACAGTTGCACTTTCATCTTTGATTTCATAAACCAGTCGGTGCTTTGAATCAATTCTACGGGAGTATAGCCCTTCCAGATGGTATTTGCTGTTTTTGTAAATGATAACCTGTATTTCACAAGCCTAATAATTCACTGATCTCCTCCTTGGAAGAGATACTTTTCACATCTCCATTCTCTGCTTGTTCGAGGCTTTTTCTAATACGCTTTATCATGGCTGCATTGAAGTATATATCGTCTTCAGTAACTGGTGTTAAGACATAGGATTTATCTTTTCCTCTTTGAACGATGATTTGCTCGCCGTTATCAACTTTATCGAAGTATAGTCGTTGATTCTGTCTGAATTCCCTGCTGCTTATTACGATCATTATTAAACATTTATGTGTACCAAAATGGTACACAATCAAATTTATATCTTTCTTTTCAATGT
>JBFKJL010000379.1:0-2485 GCA_041631795.1 Saprospiraceae bacterium
ATATGGCGTCCAAAGAGAATCCATGCCTCCACCACAACGCCAGAGGCATCCGTACATGTATTTTCACACGAACAACTTCCTCATTCAGAAGCACATTGTTACGGTTGTCCCATTTGATGAATCTTTCAAGGGTTATGGATACGAGGACATTGAGATGGGACGGGGCATTGTTGAAACCGGGTATGTCATCAAACATATCGATAATCCTGTACGTCACGACGGGCTTGAAGGCAGGGATCGTTTCATAGCAAAGACGATAGAAAGTATTCAGAACCTTGCTGCCCGGTCTGTCCGGGTTAATCCTCCGGAGACCAGATTGTCACGGACGGCTTATAAGATCAGGCGATGTGGTCTTCAGACTTTTTTCCTTTTTATTTTTCGGGCCATGAAGCCTTTGGTTCTCAGTCATTTACATTCACGAAGGCCATTGCTTCGCGTGTTGGATTTCTTTAAACTTGGAACATATCTTGACGAAATAAAAGCCCACGAGAGCCGGTTGAGTTAATATAATCAGTCCCTCAATGGAATACTTTTCAAATTTTATTTTTCTACAAGATATTTTTTGATAATTTTAATTTGTTTAAGCTTAACATTAAAATATTATACAAACCACATGAAAAAACGAATTTACATATTAACAATTCTTTCGTGTCTGGCATTCTCGATGGGCATGATGCAAGCACAAACGACTGTAACAGGAACAGTCATCGATGCAGAAACAGGGGAGACTCTTATCGGGGTCAATATCCTTATCAAGGGTACCGTTTCAGGAACAATCACAGATTTTGACGGCTCCTACGAGCTGGATGTGAATCCACCGGTGTCACTTGTTTATTCGATGATCGGGTATTCAACGCAAACGATTGCGGTCACAGCGGAATCCGGACCCATAGATGTTGCGTTGACAAGCGACGCCATCCTGGCTGATGAGGTTGTCGTTTCAGCCTCAAGGGTTGAAGAATCCATCCTGGAATCACCGGTGACCATTGAAAAGTTGGACTTGATATCGATCAAGAACTCAGCTTCCGCGGATTACTACGATGAGATCACAAGACTTAAGGGGGTGCATCACACCCAGGCGAGCCTGACCTTCAATTCGATCAATGCACGCGGATTTACAGGTCACGGCAATACGCGTTTTGTCCAACTGCAGGACGGTATGGACAATGCCGCGCCCCTTTTGAATTTTCCTACAGGGAATATCGTCGGAATTTCAGAACTCGACATCAAGAATGTCGAGATGATCCCGGGTGCCGCTTCAGCCCTGTATGGCCCCAATGCCTTTAACGGCATCCTCATCATGACGAGCAAGGACCCGTTCAAATACCAGGGACTGAGTGCACAGATCAAAACGGGTGTGACCGATGGTGAGTATAACCAGGATCCGTTCTACGGCGCCAGCGTCCGCTATGCCAAGGCATTCAATGACAAGTTTGCTTTCAAAATCAATTTTTCCGGTCTCCTGGCCAAAGACTGGGATGCGCGTGATTACGACACGCACCGCTCATTTAATGTCACAGGACAGCGCTCCCCGGGTGATCCTGATTTTGACGGGATCAATTTATACGGTGATGAGACACTTATACCGGTGGGCACAGGCATGAGAAGAGGGGGTTGGAGAGAACAGGATCTCCTTGAAAGCCGGGCAGCTGAAAGCTTCAAATATGACGCGGCTTTTCACTATCGCTTTAATGACAATCTCGAGGCCAATGTCAGCTACAAGTACGGCACGGGATCAACTGTCTACCAGGGCAGTGAGCGTTATGCTCTGAGGGATTTTATCCAGGAATTTGTGAAGTTGGAACTCAATTCAGCCAACTGGAACATTCGGGCTTACAGGTCCATGACGGATGACGGCGACTCCTACAATATGACAGCTTTGGGGGCATTTATAAACGAAGGTGTGTGGCAGTCTCTCACAGCGGATGATGTTTACGGACTGCCAGCAGGCTGGGCAGTGGCTGCAAATGTCGCATATTCCGGAAGCCTTTCCGTTTTTGGTGTACCTGGAGGAGATGCTGCAATCGCCAAAGCTTTCGCTGATGCCGGTGGATTTGGACAACCGCAGTTCCAGAGTGCAGCTATCAGGGAAACGATTGCCCAGGCCTTTACCGCAGCCCTCGGCCTGCCATCCATTGAATGGGGAAGGCAGTTCGTTGAAAATACATCCGGATTAGCGAGACCCAATGTGGGTGACCCCTTGTTCAATCAACTCCTTGAAGGTGTCAGATCGGGATTATTCCAGCAGGGAGGTGCAGGCTTTATCGATGATTCAAACCTGAATCATATTGAGGCTAACTACAACCTGAGCAGTTTGTTTGATGACAAGATCGGGGTTCAGATCGGGGCCAATTACCGGCAGTATGACCTTTTTACCAATGGGACTGTATTTAACGAGGACCCGGATGGCGACGGGGTTTTTGACCGCATCAAGATCGGAGAATACGGCGCTTACCTCCAGTTGACCAAGCGCCTGATGGATGAG
>JBFKJL010000380.1:0-2470 GCA_041631795.1 Saprospiraceae bacterium
AGTATTGATGATTGCGAATAATAAGAGGTGCAATCACTTCTTTATGTGCATGAAAATGATGCACAGAATGACAAGGGTCATAAATTGATCCCAAAGTTTTATCAAGAATCGGCTCATGGAATATATTAATTTTCAATGTTTTAAATATAACAAATATTTTTAATGTATTTATCTAATGTGACTGTACTCTTCGTCCAATTTTAATGAGTTTATGTAAATCACCAGAACGCAATTTTCCTGCCACCGGACACTTTCATGCCATCATTTTTTAAAAAAACCGGGTAAGTACGGATAAAATACTGGGGATACCCTGAGCTTGCTGCCTTCACCAGATCCCAATCAAATCGGGGTTGAGGTAAACAGGGGTGTAATGGCCTCACTCTTCAGGCCCATCTCAGTGCGGTCTTGAACGGCCCTACCGAGTCAACCGGTTCGTTGTCCACCAACTGATTGGTCCGGGTTTTTCTGAGCGACAGGAGCTACAGAAAAAGCCGTCATCCATTAAAAGTCGGGTTAAGCCATGGATGGGAATCAAGGATCCATCGTATTTTTGCGCATAACCACTAAGAAGTCTTGACCCAGTACATTGGTTGATATGAGAATCGAATCGGTTTTCCAGGTGCTGTTACCACTCTTGCAGCAATATTTAATAGGCATCACTCTTCTATGGATACCATTGCGTGTCATCAGTCAACAAGAGGCTGACCTGATTTTTCACAACGGTATCATTATCACTGTTGATGAGGATTTTTCTACCGGTGAATTCCTGGCCATTCGGGACGGTCGGGTGATGAAGGTAGGTAATGGTGATGCATTCGAATCATTGGCAAATGGTTCAACGGAAGTCATCGACCTGAACGGGCGCACCATTATGCCCGGATTCATCGAGCCACATACCCATCCTGTGCTTAGTGCTGCGTTGAGCAATTGGGTGGATGTAAGTGGAAGCACGAACAGGACTGCAGCCAGGGCTTTGAACAAATTGAAAGCTGCTGCCCAGTCTACACCGAAAGGAGAATGGATCCTCGCCTTTGGCTGGGACTTCATGTCCTTGAGAGGAGCACAGCCTCTATCCCGAGAATACCTCGACAGTGAGATTTCAGACCAGCATCCCATTTGGGTAATGATGCAAAGCCAACACACCCACTATTTCAATACGATGGCGCTGGAATTGGCCGGAATCACGAATGACACACCGGATCCTCCAGGTGGCGGTTCTTATGTCAAAAATGACAAAGGAGAACTGACGGGAATGGTCACAGAGTCGGCAACGGTCATACCGTTTATCAGGACATTTGAAACCAAGTCGAAATTTGATGTCAAAAATGAAATTCAACGATACTACAGTGTTTACAACTCTAAGGGAATAACTACGATTGGAGCACCGGGAATCTTTCCCGAAGTTTATCCCAACCGGGATGTCATAGGTATCTGCGAGGAATTGAGTGCCGACAAAGACCCACAGGTCAGGTTGTTCTATTACAGGGTAGGGCTGCCTTCGTTGAATGATACGATCAGGAGAACAGACAATTGGTTTTTTCGAGAACTTGGTCAAAAATACTGGATAGACGGTTCGCCCTATACCGGCAGCATGCTCATCAGGGAGCCTTACCTGACAAGCTCTCTTAACCAGGATATGCTCGGTATTCCCGAAGGAAGTCATGGACATACGATGTATCCATCACCCGCTTACCAGAACTTGTTTTTCCAGGCCCATACACGGGGTTGGCAAATTGCTGCTCACAGCCAGGGAGACAGTGCCGTAGAACATGCACTCACTGCCTTTAACAACGTTCTCCGCATTAGTCCCAAAAAGGAACATAGATACCGGCTTGAACACATGGCTCTGGCAACTCCTCAACAGCTCAGAAAAATGCAATCGTTGGGACTGACACCCAGTTTTCACATCAACCACATCTATTATTATGGTGATTCGCTGTCTGCTTCGATCATTGGCATCGAAAGAGCCCAAAGGATGATGGCCGTCAATTCTGCTTTGAAAGCTGGTCACAAAGTTTCATTGCACAACGATTCTCCCATGTATCCACCTGATCCACTTTTGGCCATCCGGACTGCTGTCACGCGAAAAACCATGTCGGGCAAAGTCTTGGGACTGAACGAAAGGATCGATATCCGTGAAGCCATCAAGGCGGTGACTATCTATCCTGCCTGGCAAATGCATGCTGAAAAAGAAATAGGGTCCCTGGAAGAAGGCAAAAGGGCCGATCTCGTAATATTGGGGCGAAATCCCCTGAATTACAATCCGGACAACGTGCACAGAATCGAAGTTATCGCAGTCTTCCTGGAAGGCAAAAAGGTATATTAAATGCGCCCTTTCTACAGCGATACGCTTTGACCGGTGGCGGCAGATTCAAAGATCGCCTCTATAATCTTGATATCCCTCATGCCATCCTCGCCCGGAGCGATCATAGGGGTGCCATTCATAATGGCCAGGGCATCATCATCCATC
>JBFKJL010000381.1:0-2463 GCA_041631795.1 Saprospiraceae bacterium
CGGCTATTCTGTGCAGAGTTCATTTTTCGATTATGACAATGATGGCGACCTGGATGTTTACGTCACCAATCATCCATACCTGTATGAACTGGAATTGCAGGAGAGGCTCGCCAAAAGAACCAATCCCGATGAAGAGGCACGGGACAAGTTGTTCAGAAATGAAGGCAACCTGAAGTTCACGGAAATCAGCAGGGAAGCGGGCATCGTAAACTATGGACATGGCCTGGGCATTGTGACGGCAGATCTGGATGATGATGGACTGACTGACATTTATGTCGCCAATGATTACAAGGAGCCTGACTATATGTATATGAACAATGGGGATGGCACTTTTACAGACAAGATCAAGGACAAAACCGGTCATATTGCTTTTTATGCCATGGGTGTTGATGTCGCCGACATCAATGAAGACGGCTACCAGGATATTTTGGTGACCGAGATGCTTCCCTACGACTATAAGCGGTCAAAGACCAATATGGCCTCTATGAACGTCCAGCTGTTTGAAGGCATGAAGTCCCTGGGCTTGCATTATCAATACATGCACAATGTTTTGCAGCTCAATCACTGCAACAAGCGCTACGGGGACATCGCACAGATGATCGGCGCTTCAAAAACAGACTGGTCGTGGTCGTGCATTATGGAGGATTTCGATAATGACGGTCTCAGGGATATCTTTGTTGCCAATGGGTACAAGCGGGATGTTTTTGACAAAGACTATAAGAAAACAGCCAATGAAGAGGCTCAAAGAAGAGGCGGCCAGTTGTCTTTGGATGAACTTTACAAGATCATGCCCGCGACAAAATTGCCAAACCAGCTTTTCCTGAATAAAGGCGATTTCAAATTTGAATCTGATATCGATGCCTATGGGTTGGGCGAGAGCATGCTGAGCCAGGGCGGGGCAGTGGCTGACCTGGATAATGATGGCGATCTTGATATTGTGGTCAACAACCTGGATGAAACTTCCAGGATCATCAGAAACAATGCACAGGCCAACGGTAACAACTACCTGAAGATTAGACTTGTCGGTGGATGGAGAAATACTCAAGGGTTGAATTCAAAGGTTATCTGTACAATCGGTGATGAAGTGAGGAAAGCTGAAATCAAATCTGTAAGGGGATACCAGTCGTCTTCAGAACCGGTCATACATATTGGCCTTGGAACGGCAAAGACTGTGGATAAAGTGACAGTCCTGTGGTTTGACGGCAAATCATCAGTGACGGAAAATGTTGAAGCCAATCAAACGATTTCTTTGGCTTACAAGGATGCCAGTGAAACCGCTTCTGATGATATTGTTGAGACCACACCACTATTTAATGAAACCGAGATCCTGACTCCAGCATACAAGCACAATGAAACTGAACACAATGATTACAGGGTTCAGGTTTTGTTGCCCCACAAATTATCACAAAATGGGCCATTTATATCAAAAGGTGATGTCAATGGAGATGGGCTTGATGATTTTTTCATTGGCGGAGCCACAGGCTTTCCTGGTGCACTTTACTTTCAGGACAAAACGGGAGCCTTCAATAAAAAGGAGGATAAGGCCTTCGCAGCAGATAAACTTTATGAAGATTTAGGCAGTGTGTTATTTGATGCAGACGGGGATGGTGATCTGGACTTGTATGTTGTCTCGGGCGGATTTGAATTTCCGGTAAAGTCTCCACTATACCAGGACCGTCTGTATATCAATAATGGGAGGGGACAGTTCCGGCGTGCTCCGAACAGTTTGCCCCAGATTTTGTCCAGCGGTCAGTCTGTGTGCGCATCTGACTATGATAGAGACGGGGATATCGATCTGTTTGTCGGGGGGCGGGTCTTTCCGGACCATTATCCATTTCCCACGCCCAGTTATTTATTGAATAATGATGGAAAGGGGACATTCAGGGATGTGGCCATGCCCCAGGGCCAGGGATTGAATCTTGCAGGGATGGTCACCTCTGCTGTTTTTACGGACATTGATGCCGACAACGATGATGACTTGATCGTAGTGGGTGAATGGATGCCCATCAAGGTGTATATGAATGAGAACAACATCTTTTATGACAGGACTGAAGCGTACGGACTGGAAAATACAACGGGATGGTGGAACAGGATCATTGAGACGGATATCGATGCGGACGGGGATATGGATTATGTCGTGGGCAATCTTGGATTGAATCATAAGTTTCATGCCAGTGATGAAAAGCCCTTCCACATCTATGCCGGCGATTATGACGGGAATGGCTCCTACGATATTGTGTTGGCCAAGTATTTTAACGAGGTCCAGGTTCCGGTAAGGGGCAAACAGTGTACGTCAGAGCAGATGCCATTTATCAATGACAAATTTCCGACTTACAAGGAGTTTGCGGATGCTGATGTCAAAGACATTATCGGTCCGGCGATTGAAAACCAACTGCATTATGAGGCCAGGATGTTTGAAAGCATTATCCTGGTCAGAACGGATGAAGGGTTCAGTATCCGTCC
>JBFKJL010000382.1:0-2462 GCA_041631795.1 Saprospiraceae bacterium
AGGAACCGCTCCAACCAGCCTGGAGGAAAACATCCTGAACAGAAAGCCGGACATTCATTTTGTCGTTGAAGAATTTCTTCTGTAATCCAAAGTTGAGGCTGTAACTCGGATCATACTCAAAGACACCACCCCAGATACCCGGGCCTGAAAACCAACCGGATACTTCACCGACATAGCCGCCGGGAAGATTGATCGTATGTTGCTGGTAGATATTGTAAGTGAACGCCTGGACATCGACAATGGCACCATCGCCATAGTCTGCCTGATTATCTTTATATCCAACATTGAGGTTAAAATAAGCATTCCACTTATCAGTCACTTGTACGGGGGCGCTGACATTGAAGGAATATATATATTGATCAGAGAGGTTATCCCAACTGATGAACCCAGCTCTTGGATCAGTATCGTCCGGACCGATAAGCCGTGTAATTTGATCTTCAGTGTGGCTGTAAGACAATTTAAAATTGTACCTGTATTTCAATGTGTAGCCCAACTCAATGTTATTCACGATCTCGGGGGAAAGGAACGGATTGCCTCTCTGGTAAGATAATTCACTCACCTGTGCCCTGAATGGATTGAGCACGTTGTAATCAGGTCTGTTGATCCGCCTGCCATAGGCCAGGTTAAAGGAATGCTCTCTCGCTGGCGAGTAGGTTATCCCGAAGTTTGGAAAGGTAGATAGATAATTGAGGTCTACCGGCGGCTCCATCAGCTCAGGTAAAAATGCCTGGAGATCACCCGTGGCGTCCGTCTGCTCCAATCTCAATCCAGCGACCATTGACCATTTTTGACCAAAAGACCTGTTGTAATTGATATATCCCGCATACACGCGCTCGTCATATTCAAACCTGTTGGACCTGAAGTTATTCAATTGAGAGATGCCGTCCTGATCGACATTTGAGAAGAGAAAGGTATTGTCTGTAATGACCTGGCTGAGCTTAGTCCCAAAACCCAGTCGGCCGCCTCCTGCTTCCATTTCATAATCCACTTTGAACGTATATATGTCGATCTCTACAGGTGTATCAAAACTCACATTGTCAGCGCTCAGAATATTGGTCTCGGTCGGATCATAGTACGTATTCGGCTGAAATGTAAAAGATTCATTCCTGTACCGGCCATAATCGGCATCTATGTTCAGTGTTTGTTTCCTATTGTCAAACCTGTAATTGAGGTTGTAGGTCATCCTGTCATTGTCTCTTTCATTCGTATTATTCGCAATCAATACACTGTCTACTGGGTTGCCGAAGTTTGAAATCCGTATCCTGTTAAAAGATGTGTTATCACCTTCGATCATGCCTCCGGACACAAGAAAACCGATGATATGATTCTGGCCAAAAAAGAAATCTGTGCCCCACCTGAAATTGTAATTTTCATTGAGGGAATTATTCCTGACGATCTCATCCAATTCAAAGCCATTTTGAAGACTGAGAAAGTCCATCCTGTTGACCCGCTCACTGTCAGCGTACCCCAAAAGGCCAAAACTGTTGAGTTTCTTATTCCTGTAATTGCCACTCACACTGATATTTCCACGCGCGCCCACTCCCTGGCTGAATGTGCCACTGACAGTGCCGTTAGCTCCAAGGGATTTATCCCTTTTTAATCTGACATCAATTATTCCCGCATTCCCTTCCGCTTCATACTTGGCCCCGGGATTCGTGATGATATCGATCCTGTCAATCTGCTCAGCCGGAATATTTCTCAGATAATTGGTCAGTTCCTCTCCCGCCAAAGGCAAACGCTTGCCATCGACATAAAAAAGCACACCATTTCGACTGAGCACGGATACATTATCGTTATTGTCCAATTGAACACCCGGTGCTTTCCTTAAAAGTTCCAGAGCATTATCTCCCGCACTATTGATTGTCCCTTCAACATTAAATACAGTCCTGTCTGCTTTGACTTCTACCATGGCGCGGCGGGCTGAAATGACTGCTGTTTCGAGTTCAATTGCGGACGGTAAAAATGTAATTTCACCCAATTTGACGGCTTTGTTTTCCTCCAGACTGATGTCATTGATCCGAATATCCTCAAACCCCACATAAGAGGCAATGAGAAAATACAAACCTGCATTGACGCCCGAAATCATGAACTTCCCCTCAAGGTCTGAAGTTTCAACTTTCACAATGGAGGAATCGACCTGGCTGTGCAAAACCACGTTGGCATAAATCACTGGTTGTTGCTCAGCATCGATCAACTGTCCATCAATGAAGATGTCCTGGGAACTACCCTGAATGGCAAAGCCCAGGAATATGAGAATAAGAATCAAAAAATTGTTTTTCATAGAGGCCAGAATTAACCGTTTACAATCAGTATATACAAAATTACAATTTGTTGGATCAGCATGTCTTTTTTTAGATGAAACAGGGCTTTTCCTCTATCATAACTTCAAATATGGGATATAACAAATAAAATCTAAGGATGTTTTCTCGCAAGCACGGAGTGCTGACAGATTTTATTAGAGG
>JBFKJL010000383.1:0-2452 GCA_041631795.1 Saprospiraceae bacterium
AAGGATACAGGTTCAAATTCCAGCGAAGACGGAGCACTTCGGGTGTCATCCCAAAGAAAATAACGCATATCTGAAGCTGAAGCGGTATTGGCATCAAACATAGATTCCAGGGAGCATTCTGTCTCCAAGTAGGGATAAACAATGACCGTTTCCAGGGATGGAAGTTGACTGGTGATTTCCCTGACCACGGCCCGTTTGTCAAAGATCTTTCCACTGTAAGAGTAGCTCTCCACGGTGAGAAAGACCCGGGGTGCGATCTGGGCAAAACGGTCCACCACACTGCTCGCTCCAAAATCCGGTGAACAGCTTGACCATATCGCGCCGATCGCGCATGTCGCCAGAAACGCTATCGTCGCCTGGGGAATATTGGGCATAAACGCGGCGACCGTATCCCCTTTTTTTATGCCTCTTGCTTTCAAAAAAGCTGCCATGGATGCCACTTCGTTGTGAAGTTCCGCCCAGGTCAAAGTCACCACTTCTCTCCGCTCAGAATAAAAGATAATGGCGGGATGATCGTCCGTCTGATGCCTGAAAATATGTTCGGCATAGTTCAGGGTGCTGCCTTCAAACCATTTGGCACCCGGCATTTGTCCGGAAAGCACACGTTTGTAGGGCGCGTGTGCCATCACATCAAAGTATTGCCAGATGCTTTCCCAAAAATCCTCGATCCTGTCTACGGACCACTGCCACAGGTCATTGTAATCGCCAAATTCAAGGTCTTTTTGATCCTCAAGCCAGTTGATATATTTCTGAAGATGGCTGCTGTTTTTGAATTTTGAAGAAGGACTCCAAAGGATCGGGTTCATAGTTTCAATTTAGTGCACTGTTAGTAAGAACTGCAAAATAAGGAATTAGCAACTAGCATTGAGCATTGAGCATTGAGCAATGAGCAATGAGTCCAGACGAAGCAAAGCTTGTCTGGATGCCGTACTTCACGCAAAGCGTGAATGTCGGTACATTAGCATTGAGCAATGAATGGCTTTGAGCTTCCAGCTTTCAACTTTCAAGACTTCTCACCATAAGCTATCAGACGTGATAAAGCCTGTATCTGACCGGGATTTCATTATAAAATGCTAAAACAGCGTTAAAAGTCGTCTATAAATACACCCTGTTCATAGATATCTGTTGTCACTTCGGCCAATAATCGCTTTTTTTGTGGCCTAAATTAAATTCTACAACACATGATGAAAAAACAAGCCATATTATTGTTGTCCTTCTTTTGCGCCCTGACGCTGACACAAATGACAGCCCAAGACAAAAAAGGACTGCCCAAAGGAGTAAAGAAAAATGCAACCGTTGAAGGTATTTCCGAATACGAATTCGAGAACGGTTTAAAAGTATTGCTCTTTCCGGATCAATCAAAGCCAACCATTACTGTCAACGTCACCTACCTTGTCGGATCACGTCATGAAGGGTATGGTGAAACAGGAATGGCCCACCTCCTTGAGCACCTTGTGTTCAAGGGAACGCCAGATCACCCGGACATTCCACAGGAATTGACCGAACATGGCGCACGTCCCAACGGTACAACTTGGTACGACAGAACAAATTACTTTGAGACTTTCACTGCCACAGAAGAAAACCTGGAGTGGGCCCTGGATATGGAGTCCGACAGGATGATTAATTCATTCATTGCCAAAAAAGACCTCGACAGCGAAATGACTGTGGTCCGCAACGAATTCGAAATGGGTGAAAACAACCCTGCCGGAGTATTGATGAAAAGAACAATGGGTGCAGCCTTCCAGTGGCACAATTACGGCAAATCGACAATTGGTGCTCGGGCCGACCTTGAAAATGTCCCCATTGACAGGTTAAAAGCATTTTATAAGAAATACTACCAGCCGGACAATGCCTACGTCCTCGTGGCAGGCAAGATCGATGAAATGAAAACACTTGAGCGTGTCCACCACTATTTTGGTAGTATCCCACGCCCCAAGAGAAAACTCATCCCGACGTATACAAAAGAGCCCACACAAGACGGAGAGCGTTTTGTCACACTCAAAAGAGTGGGTGATGTCCAGGCAATATCCTGTGTATACCACACGGCACCGGGTCCTCACGCCGACTACGCTGCCGTCGCAGTCATCCAGGAACTCCTGACAGACGAACCATCAGGACGATTGTACAAGGCACTCGTGGAAACTGGAAAATCACCGAGCTTGTGGGGTTTTGCACCGGGGCTGAGAGAAGGTGGTTTCATCTATCTCAACGTGGATGTGAGGAAAGATAACTCCATTGACGACGCCAAGACACTTATGTTGGAAACCCTTGATGGCCTTGTCACGAATCCCCCCACAAAAGAAGAAGTGGAAAGGGCAAAAGCCAAGATCCTCAAGAACTGGGAATTGGCATACAACAGTTCCGACCGCGTTGGTCTCACATTGAGCGAGGCCATAGCCGCCGGGGACTGGAGATTGTTCTTCCTGTTCAGGGACAGGGTGTCTGAAGTGAC
>JBFKJL010000384.1:0-2449 GCA_041631795.1 Saprospiraceae bacterium
AGAACACGCCAGTACTCGATTTGGGGCGATGACCTGGAGATGGAATCCTTCGTGTAGTAGTTCAGCTTGATCCTTGGGTATTGGTTGGCCTTGATCGGCGAAAGATTAAAAATGAATTCATCTACGTTTTGGAACAAAACTGTTTCATCACCTGCGGCATTGATGCCGATGATGTCCAGTTTGTACTCATCTTCAAAAAAGTCTATGTCATTGACATTCCAAAGAAGCTGATCCCACTCCTCGGCTGGACCGATCGTCCTGGAGATCATAGACCCTTCAAACCACTTGCCCGCGATCTTGGTGTTGAATTCAAGTTCTGAAGTCAGGTCACCGAACAATTCGACAACCTCAAATTCGGGGTTGCTGTTTTGATACATCAGGATGTACGGAATTGATCCTGTGTTTTCAAGGTTCCGCACCTGGGCCGCACCTTTGGATTCAAAAATTGTAAAAAGGTCCGTCCCCAGCGATGCATTGTCCCCGGCCCAGGCTTCCGGCAAATAACTTGTGCCTCCGAGATCATCCCGCTGTATCGTCATCACGATCACATAGGCATTGTCCGGAACCACATTTTCGAGGAAGTTGATGGCTTTGGCCCTTTCTTCTATAGAGTTTGTTCTGAATGGAAACCAGGCAAAATTCCGGGCCCACGGCGTTCCAAGTGAGCTCTCATGAAGGCCTGGAGGCTGGTTGAGCATAGGCTCCCCGCTGCTCTGATCAAATACGGCAATATACAGTCCCGCCCTGATGCCATTATCGACCAGGTTCAGGAATTCAATATACCTGTATGGCGTACTTTGAAATGTCAGCTCCGGTTTGACCACACTTGGGAAAACACCGTTAGAGATCTTGATGTCCTTGATGTCATCTGCAAAAGCAAACGCCCTGGTCGTCGAGTCCACGAGATACGTGTCAAAGTCATCTTTGAGCCATTGGTAAAAATGACTTTGATTCCAGCCCTCGGAACTGCCCGGCATATAAATAAATGAGCTGTTGGCCCACCGCACTTCCGTCGTATCCTGGGGAACAGGCTGAACGCGCCAATAGTAAACAGTATTGGCAATATAGTTTACCGATGGAGTCCACTCGATCAGCCCGCCACGTGAAATGACCTCGGTGGTTTGAACCAGGGGACTATCGAACAATTCTGTTGTATCAATTTCAATCTTGTAGGGAATGGGCTCTGCAAAGGCGTTGTTCGTAGAAGCCCGGAGTGTGATGTCATCGGTGTTCAATATTGCAAATTCATAGGGGTCTATAGGGGTGGCCGCGTTGTCCAGGATAAAAAAGCAATAGCCTTCGATATTGTACGCCGCTTTGAGATCGTTATTGACCTCTCCCACTGGATCCGGCAATTCAGGGATGGTGTTAGTTTCGTCCAAAACGATATTGACCGTGTTCTTTCCAACGGCCTTTAGCCCCGGATTGACAAGCGGGACACGCACCTCAACCCTGTTCATGGGTGCAACTGACCTAAACCGGACGGTGTCGTTATTGTTTTCACCGTATGAATGGACAATATAATTGTCAATGCTGTCACGGACACCTCTGCCAAGATTGACAATATCAAAGACCAGGTCAAAGGATTCTGTACTGACATTGACGTCAACCGATGTCCTGATGGTGTTGAAGTCCACGATATAATCTGGTCCCTCTGCCGCGAAAAGTTTCAGCGCTGGGTCACCGTGAAATG
This sequence comes from Saprospiraceae bacterium, assembly GCA_041631795.1. Classification (GTDB taxonomy): domain Bacteria; phylum Bacteroidota; class Bacteroidia; order Chitinophagales; family Saprospiraceae; genus JBFKJL01. The sequence continues at coordinate 1,694 of JBFKJL010000384.1, forward strand.
TCAATTGCTCGTGCAGGGTGACCTTCTTGAAATCGCTGGCATCGAACTGGCTCTCCAGGACATCACGCAATGCATAGCCTACCGGCTGTCCGTAATAAGTGCTGCGCAACAGCTCATAAAAAGCATATCCATACGCAGCCTGGACCGATATGTAAGCTGTCCCAGATGATGCCATAAACCCAATGGCGCCAAGTCCATCGATAAGCACAAAGTCTTCACTCAGGCTGTACGCGGTGGTGTGGATGTTTCCCGAATGGCATCCAAGTGAAAGGATCAGTGGGTACTTGCCAAAGTTGTTATACTTGCTCGGGTCCTCGATGCTGAAATCGAAAGTTCCAACCGCCGAGTGGCCAAAAAAAGTAATGACCGACTGTCCAAAGTTGATCCTGTCGATGATGCTTTGCGAAAGGGTCGTCTGAACGGGATCTGCTGTGCTTTTTTTAAAAGTGGTCACATTGGCGGCATACTCAACATCCGAGATGATGTTCTCCATATTCCGCAGGTGATTGAACAGGATTTCCTGTTCTTGCGAACTGCCGCCGCTGAGGTGGAGGATATTTTTCAACCAAAGTCGCTCCTGGATGGACAGGTTTTCTATGTTGGGATAATTGGCATGTGCTTTGACTTTATCCAGGTAATCCTCGAGATCCTCAGGTGTCTGAGCGGCTATGCGCCCGACGGGAATGTATGGGTACGCCTTCCCTGGATCGGCAAACAACAGGTTGTCTGAGCCAGGGTCGCCCCACGTGGGTATCC
>JBFKJL010000385.1:0-2444 GCA_041631795.1 Saprospiraceae bacterium
AGGGATCTCAAATTCGTTTTCGGCTTTGAGCATGGCTGGCTTCCTATTTCTTTTTGTTCCGATTATAGCCATGCTCCCCCTATTTTCGACTTCGCCAACAGGATCCGATTTGAAAGGACATTGGTAGCCAATAATTATCAAAGTATTACCTGCCTTTTACTGGACTAGGTTGTAGAGACAGTCCATAGTTGAATATTCACACTGATCAGGACAATCCAAATATGCGGCAAATAAAAAGACATCGGTTTTTGACTTTCCCCTTTGAATTTCCGTTTATATCCTCAGCGAAAAACGCGACCAATATCTTTTTTTCAGTGCCGATCGTATGAATTTCATCCAAATCGAGTATACTTGACGCATACCCCTCATTCTTCAGGCAGTTTCAATAGAATGCCTTCCCCTCGCAAATTGAGCGGGGACCTAACTCCATTGATCAAAAACTGAATATCTCCTGTCAAGATGAGATCCATGAGCCTGGCGTTTTGAACAGCAGTCCCTCGACACTGGCGCTGGTCTGGATGAAAAGGAGAGCATCGTATGACCAGCAATCCCATCGATATCGTGAAGGTCTATTTTGGCACATTCAGTTTGATGGGGGCAGAGAAAGCTGGGAAATATCTTTCGCCTGATTTCGCGCTGGTTGGCCTGACCGATACACCCCTGGACAAAGCGGCCTGGATCACGTTCTTAGAAGCATTAAAGTCCGCGTTGCCTGATTTGAAGATCCGGATCGGCAAAATTGATGCGGAAGGCAATGCGGTACGAGTGACAGAGAATAGTGAGGGCACACACAATCGGCCAATGGATATGTCCGTTTTTGATCGTCCTGGAATCCCGGCCAGTGGATTAAAGGTGAACTTTTACCCATCGGAATGGTTGCTGACGATAGTTGAAAACAAGATCACCCAGGCTGAACTCCTGTCACCTCCCTCGCAAGAAACGGGTGTGCCGGGTATGCTGAAAGCATTTGCCGCAATGCCAGCCCAGGAAATTTAATGTTTTGGACAAAATCGCATTCTTCTCAAATACATAAACCGCGGCGCTCGTGAAAGGGATAGAGACTCCATCTTTCATTTCAGACGAATCAGAACCGCTTAATTCGATCCAACTTTTCTTCTATCAGGCGGCAAATCACAGGCTGCTGTCCAGGGAAGAAGAAACCAATCTTGCTGAGCGAATTGATGACGGAGAAAAAGCCCGGCAGACGCTTTTGAACGAAGAAAATCCTGGCAGGAATTCTTGGGCGCTCCAGCTAAGGATCAATAGCGGCCAAGAAGCTTTCTGCCACCTTATTGAAGCCAATATTCGACTTGTCATTAGTATTGCGAAGTCATACCAGAATCGAGGCCTGCCTTTGGAGGATCTCATTCAGTCTGGCAATGTTGGCTTGCTACGAGCGGCGAAGAAATTCAATCACACTTTAGGCTTCAAGTTCAGTACATACGCAACCTGGTGGATTCGGCAGGCGATCGGACAAGCGATTTCAGATCAGAGCCGCACAATTCGCTTACCCGCACATATCTCAGTGAAAGTGTCGAATTTAAATCGTATCCACAAACGCCTTTCCCTGAAACTGGGCCATGAACCATCCTTTCATGACATGGCTCAGGCAATGGACATGTCGGTTGGAAAGCTGGAAGAACTGCTTCTCCAGATTCGACAACCTTTATCAATCGACCAGCCCCTTTCGGATAACGCAGATCTGGCTTTCGGAGACACTATTGAAGACAAATCCGGGCCCCATCCGGAAAAGGTCGTCATAGATGAGCTTTTTGCCGTACAGCTTCAAGACCTCATTGATGTTTATTGTTCTCCGCGCGAGGCGCGCTTGTTGAGAATGAGATATGGATTTGACGGAGGCGTGGCCATGACGCTTCAAGAGATAGGCGAACGAGAAGGGGTGACACGCGAACGCGTCCGCCAAATCGTAGCAAAAGCCTTAAACAAATTACGGAACCCGCACACGCGCCGTTTGATCGCAAGCGTTAGGCCATAAAACTCTGTGCATGATGCGGATAAAAACAAATGTGGTGCCAACGAAAAACATATCTCGGATCTGTTCCACAGAGGGGAACATTGTCTTATACGAACAAGGTTCCTTCCACGCCCACGGCTCGATTGCTTTCGCGTGCCGCAGTTCGTAGCCAAGAATGCTTTGAAATTTGCCTCACGGGAATCCGACACACTTGTTTGCTATTTGCAGGCGTTGGTCAAGGCATTTGAATGAAGGAGATTTACCCGAATCCGATCCTACAATCAACACACCGGAGAATCCATGAATAATAAAGTTTTCGACAACAACTGGAAACAAATACGCAGCCAGACAACCGCGTGGTGGAGCCTTATGGGTGAATTCGATCTGAAGAAAGTGGATAAGTCGGCCAACAAACTGGATAAATACGCCACGATGCTTCAGGTGAAGTACGGGTACAGTCGTAAACAGG
>JBFKJL010000386.1:0-2439 GCA_041631795.1 Saprospiraceae bacterium
AGTTCTGCTCACAAAAATTGGGGCACACACGCCCGCAAATGGATGGGAAGGGATTGTTTGTGATTATCGTCTCATAGGCTTCCCGGAATTTGTTTTCCGACACCTGCCTGACAAAAGCGCGCACATCAGTTCCTGCAGGACAATTCGCATTGCAGGGTGGCAGGCGGTCGACGTACCCGGGTGTCATGAGCCGCCAATTGCCCGTTTTATTTTTAGACATGGGCACAGACCAGTAAGGCGCGGGCAATCCTTCCGGCTGAGGCTTTTCTTCAAAGCTGAGGGCCTCGAGGTGGCCTTGAACGTCAGTTGGCAATTCATGGAGTTTGTCCATGAGGAAGTCATTGCGTGTGCCCAAACCCACAACCCGATTAAAGGCCTGCACGAGAGATTGCACATTGGCTTCGTGCTTGGCCGGAACATTTTCCCTGATGATGTCTTTTCCGAGCGCCAGTTCGGCATTAAAAATGCGCAGAACGGCACCGATCATGGCCGCATTGACAATGGGTAAGGATTTACTCCCCAATCCCAGTTCGAGGGAGATGGACGTGGCCGGTATTGTATAAATTTTTGAGGCAAACCCCTTAAAATATTTAAGGGGCTTTTCCGAGTTGATCAGAGCCGCCCCTCTTTGATTCAGTCCATCGAACACAGGTATCTGATCGATGAGACTCTCGTCAAAAATGAGGATGAGATCGGGATTGTAAATATTGCTTCTATTCAGGATCTCTTTTTTGGCTATCCGAAGAAATGCCTGGATAGGTGCACCTGTGCGTTCCACTCCAAAGGCAGGAAATGCCTGCACCTGGAAATCATCCATTTGACTAAACGCCTTTGCCAGGATCTCAAAAGCAGTCACCATGCCCTGACCGCCCCTGGCGTGTCCGCGTATTTCTAACATCTTATAATTTTATTTGATGAGAACCATATCCCTTTGGATTTAATTGCGGTTATGATTATACGCACTTTTTTAAGGGGAAATAATGATAAAAGTCCTGTACGGTCTTGATTATTATCATTCATGGAAACGGTGTCTCGCCGGCTGTTTAGACCACAGGAAAAACAAGTCAAAAACCTATGATATACCCAGACCGGGGGTCGACATTTCCATCCAACATGGATAAATACAAGGCTGATAAAGCCTCAGTTCCCATCACTTCTTTGATTGTCATCCAACTTCTGACTTCTGGAGTAAAGTCATGCCAGGCTTGACCCAACTGGTCCTGCAATCGCTCTGAGCCCCATTCCTTCTGCCGCTTTTTAAACTGGGAAGGTGCGAAGAAGAACTCTCCATTTTGAGGTGAGCCAAAAACCTGGTTTGTCCAGTCCGCAATGCCGACCAAACAGAGGTAGGCCATTTGCTGCGCCAAATGGGTTTCAAGGAATTCTTGCAGATCCCTGTTGCCTGAAAAATCAATGACCACACTGCGCTCACGTCCCGGAATAGACGCCACATTTTCATAGGCATATACTGCATCATAATAGCCCAGGCTTTTGACAAATTCGGTGTTTCGCCCTGATGTCAAACCCGTCAAATGCATATCTGCTGTCTTATTCCTTTGGGATAACAGGTAGGCCAGGCATATGGCGGTCTTGCTCGAAGCACTCGTGATAATGATGTTCTTTGCTTCAAAGAAATTGTTGTCAAATATGAAATCCTCCAGGAGAAATGATGTCGTGAACAATGGGCGAAAGAGACTTTGTATCGCTTCGTCTTCGCTGGAATGTGCCTGAACATCAGGAACCTTCAAATACACATTGTAAACCGCAGGCAATTGTCTTCTGTGACCTGCTCCATCAGTAAAAGTTGAAGACCTGGCTTTTTCGGGGGACATCACAACATGTGTGCTCATGGGATAATAGCCATAGAATCTTTGACCTATGGGGATGTGTTCATTTTTGGAAGCCATCACTTGTCCATATCCCCACACCGGGATAATGCCCCATTTTTCAGAAACGGGAAAAAAATTCCAATAGCCCATGGTCTCCCCAACCACAGCATAGGTGATATTATTCGCAGTCAATGCAAATTTTTCAATCTTCATTAGAATCTGTCCCTGGTCGAGATCATTTTCAGAAGGTGCCTCTTTGTGAACAACTCTGAAATCGTGAAAGTCCTTCTTGTTTATTTGAATGTCTAATGCGAAATTCTGCATGTGTATTTTTAGTAAAAATAGAATTATACCCGATAAATCAAACGCCTATTGGTTTTGGATGAGGTGGTGAGAAGCCGACAGGACGCCCTGATGAAGTGATCAGACGTTTTATGTCAAGGTTGGCAAGGAATCCCTGATCTAAAATGTCTAACTTCGGCAATAACGAACATCAGTAATGATCGAACTTCTGAAAGACAACACAGATCTCGAGATAGACAACATCGTGTCCTTCATGGAAGACCACAACCTGGGTGTGAGCAGAGCTGACATCCCTGATGTATACCGG
>JBFKJL010000387.1:0-2434 GCA_041631795.1 Saprospiraceae bacterium
CCCGCGTTTTACCCCTGCCAACTTTTGGATAAGGTCTTCCCTTTGATATTCAATTTTACCCGACATCTTCACCTTTATTGATGACCGGAAGAACAATAAGAAAGAGGAGCCCAAAAAGAACGACTCCCAGGATCTGGATGGAAAAAAAGACGATGTTTGAAAATGCAAAGGCCTCAATACTCGACACCCCATAAATGACCAGGGCCTGGCTGACCAGGAAGTGGTAACTGCCCATGCCCCCGGGCGAGGGGAATACAATGCCCAGTGTTCCAAAAACAAAAACGACCAAACCTGCAACAGGTCCAAGATGGGCTGTAGGGGCGAACGAGAAAAAACAGAGGTAAGTCATCAGGTAGTACATGAGCCATATGCCCACAGTGTAAGCTATGGCCAGGGGGACATTTTTCAGCTTGCCAATAGACTTGACACCTTCCTTGAAACCATTCCACAAGTTTGCAAAACGAATAAACAAAGGGCTTGTCAACTTATCCGGATATTTCAGGATCCGGTTAATATAGTAGGCTGCAAAAATGCCCAGAAGGATAACAGTGACCCCAAGATAAATTGTGACTTTCCCGGGACTCTTGAAGTTGTCGGCAAAATAATCGCGAAATGTGGTGAAGGATAAGATCCCTGCCAGGATGATAATACATAACAATGCAAGGATATCGAGGAGCCGGTCGATCACGATGGTGCCCATGGCCTTGCTCATGGGAATGTCTTCATACCTCCGTATTGTGGCAGCGCGGACAAACTCTCCAATCCTGGGCAGCCCAAGGTTTGCAAAGTAACCGATCATCACAGCGCCAAGTGAATTGACGAACCTCGGCTTGAAACCCATGGGTTCAAGCAATTGGTGCCAGCGCAACGCCCTCAGGATATTGCTGATCATAAAGGCCACAATGATCACTCCCAGCCAGAAAAGCTTTACTGACATGAAATCAGATTCTAGTTTTTCCAACAGGCTGCAATCCCCGGTCGCGATGCCCCTGAGAGCACACTCATCTTTGTAGGCATCCGATTGATTCTGGTACATCAGGTACATGATCAGGATCCCGAATGATAAAAAGATCACAAATTTTAAAACCGATGATAGCCTAAGTTTCAACTGACAGTATCGTTAATTCTGATAAATTAATTTATTAAGTATTCCCTTCTGTTTAATATGATGGTCCTCGCAATATCATATTATCGATGAGGCGGACCTCACCAGCCCAAACTGCTGCGCACGCCACAATATAATCATGTCCCCTGAGTGTCTCAATGGATTCCAGGGTTCTGCCATCCACGATCTTGAAATACTCCGGGTAAAAATCAGGGGTATCCAGCCTGTGCATGGCACGCTCTTCCAATACAGGGACACTGACCTTACCCAGTTGTGTCTTGACATATAAGAGGGTGTCGTGGATGATTCCCGCCTTTTGTCGCAGTCCGGAGGTGAGGCGCCGATTCCTGGAACTCATGGCAAGGCCATTTTTTTCCCTGATGATGGGGCAAACCCGAAGACGGGTAGGCAGGTCAAAATGGTCGATCATGTATTGAATGATCGTGAATTGCTGGAAATCCTTCTGTCCCATAAAAATAACATCAGGACATACCACATCCAGCAAGCGTTTGACGACCTGGACCACCCCCTCAAAATGCCCCGGCCTGAATTCCCCCTCAAGTCTTCCCGCCATGTCACTGATATCCAATGGCGGTAAAGGCTTGAGCCTGCCCGGGTAAATCTGTTTTATAGTCGGCGTAAAAAGAATATCCACATCCGCTCCCTTGAGCAGGGTGGTATCATTAAAAAGGTCCCGGGGATATTTATCCAGATCTTTCCTGTCGTTGAATTGCGTCGGGTTGACAAAGATGCTCACCACAGAAATATCGGTTTCATTTTTTGAGTATTGAACAAGGGAGATATGACCTTTGTGCAGAGCGCCCATGGTGGGCGTAAATCCAATTGTTTTGCCCGACTGCCTGAAATGTTGAATAGTCGCCCTCAATTCGGGTAAGTAGGTTATGACTTTCATGTGTATATCGCAATTAACGGCTGTACCATTTTTTTATAATGTCTTCTGCCAACTTATCCTGAGGGGTATAATCTTTATCAGGGTACCCCTCATGCCCCTGATTATTGGGATACCATTTCCATAAAAAACCACCGGCCCAGTATTTTTCGTCCCAAAACGCCGTGTACAGGGCATTGAGCGCTACAGCCTGGGCTTCCTCATTGACAGACAATCTGTGAAGTTGCTTTTCTAGTTTCCAGTTTTCACCGGCACAATGATCCACGGAAAGGTAACCATATTCTGTAAATAACACGGGCTTGCCTTTCCTGTAGGCAAAACGCCGCAAGTCGCGGTTATGTGGCTTCCATTTCTCTGAAAGGACAGCTTCATCAGGCATCCTGGCATCATTTAATGGAAAATACGCGCTGATGCCGATA
>JBFKJL010000388.1:0-2429 GCA_041631795.1 Saprospiraceae bacterium
CCACGATCAATCAATGTGCCTGCGACGCTGTCATTATCGGGACACCCATTGATCTCAGTCGCGTGATCAGGATCAATAAACCCAGTACCCGTGTCTATTATGAATTGCAGTCTATTGGCAAACCTTCACTCGAGGACATTATCCACGATTTTGTGACTCATAAACTGAAAAAGGCGGATACAATGGAAGGTGTAGTGTGAATCCCGGCAGAGATGACCGAAATAGTCAATTAGTACGGAATATCATAAGAATCTGTTGCTGCCGATCTTTCCATATCTTTCAGGGATATGTGGTTAATTGTAACTTTTATGACTTGAGGTCACCTATCGAAGGTCAGAAATCAACGACACTGCAGACTGACAGGCATTCAATATCCGGTTGATATTTCGTCCTGTCAATCCTTATTTTCCTGGCGTCTTGAGTTGCTTGTCAGCACTGATCTCCCCGCCTGCATTATAAAATGCCACAATTTTACCTATCAGCCCGTCCGTAGATAAATAATACCACTCACTGACTGGCATCGCGAAATCAGCTTTAATTGCCGAATAATTCACGCAGGCCTTTTTATCTTCATACAGACAATCATGGATCTCAAAGCGGTGACCCAGGAACCTGTCTGTATTGGCCTCGACGATGTGAAGATATTGCGCCTTCCCACTTATAGTCCCATATGGGCTGATATGGACAAAATCTTCAGATACTGGAATGTCCCTGAATAATCCACTGGTCCAGCATTTAAACCATTTATCAACCAGGTGCTTCATGATATTCTTGTTGTTTTGATTACAAAATACAACAAATGCTTCATCCTGCCTTTTAACCCCGGGCTATTTGACTGAGTGCTACCTTCCATATTATATCGAGTATCAGTTTGGATTACGCACCAACTTCTTTATCAAAACAATCTGACCGAGATGGTAGTGATGATGCTCCACGATCGCCTGGAGATTTCGGTAATAGGAACCATATTCCCCCCCCGCAAAATCCTGCATCATCTTATCTTTAGGCAACCCTTCTACAAGATGGATAAACTTTTCCGCATTTATCCAGACATTGTTCAACAGATCATTCCAGTCTGAAGAATTTCCAATAGGAGGCGTGTCAAAACTCAGGCTGTCATGACCCTCAAGCGGACCGCCTTCCAGAACCCTGTTGACAAGTTTAACATAATAATAGACATGATACACAAGTACAGCGATGGTGTTGAGGTCGCCAATCCTGTGTATGGCTTCCTCCCATGTGACATCCGAAAGGACCGTCTTAAGGTCTGTGACAGCTATCCAATTGGGGCCAAAAATCAATTCTTTAAAATGTTTGGCTATTAGTCTGTTTATGTGCATTCCAATGAAATATGTTTATGCAAAAGTATGTGATTTGAATTTGAAGGACTAGTGGAATCAAGTCTGATCAAACGGTTGACAATTGTCAGGTCCCATCATGACATTCTGTGTTGTTCATCTTAAAACCAACGCGGAACTTTATTTTTATAATTTAAAAATGCCTCTCCAAATTTGGCATGAAGGCGAGGTTCCTCAATAAAAACAACCACACAGTGAAATAATCCAAACAAGCATATGGCGTAAATAATGACAGGCCATGACCGGAAAAAGAGTCCCTGCCCCAGCACGAAAAAAACAACCCCCACGTACATGGGGTTTCGGCTGAACCGGTATAAACCAGTTTGGACAAGGCAAATGGGTTCCTTGCCAATGATCCAGTGAAAAATATGCGCCCACCAGATGACAGGTGTACCTTTGCCTTTTAGTGCAAAAGCAGCCACACACCAGCCTTACACGCACAAACCACACAATCCCAGCAGGATGCCCCCGTATTTAAATCCACCCATTTCAAAATCCGGTTTTCCGGGATAAAGCATGTATGGCACGAGTACGGTTACCACTCCGGGTATAAGAAGCGTAAACAACAAAGCACGCCACAGAAGTGGACCCCTCATGGAACTTTAATCAATTTAGTTGTGTGCACATGAACCCCATCATAAAGGCGCAGCCAATAGGTGCCCGGTGAGAACTGGCTGAGATCAATCTCATGGCTGCAAAAATCCTGTGAATACACTTTTCGGCCAAGATCCGATATCAATTCTGCCGAATGATAAAAGCCTTCAATATATACATTATCAGAAACGGGATTGGGATAAACATGAATCCAGGGTTCCTCCTGTACACTTGAGGTTGGAGATGTCATGACCTCAAGGGGGGGTTGGGCACACACCGACAATACTTCATGTATTGTGAATTCTATCAACTGTGTGGACAACCTCAGCAGGCTATAGACTGTGTCCTGGCCAAGTTTTCTTAACGCAATAAACTTATCGTTGATCTCGTAATGCCCATAGGACCCCATTTCTCCCGTACCGTAAATAAAGCCCAGCTGATTTGTCCAAAGGGTGTCCTCAAGCGTAATTGTGTCTC
>JBFKJL010000389.1:0-2428 GCA_041631795.1 Saprospiraceae bacterium
ACGGGTTTTGACATTACAGCGGCATCTGAGATCATGGCCATTTTATGCCTGTGCCGCGATGCTGAAGACTTAAAAGAAAGGCTAGGTAATATTTTCGTAGGCTTTACATTTGATAAGAAGCCGGTCTATGCCAGGAATCTGAATGCCCACGGCGCTATGGCTGCTCTCATGAAAGATGCGATAAAACCCAATCTTGTCCAGACCATCGAAGGCGGCCCGGCCATCCTTCACGGAGGACCATTTGCCAATATTGCCCAGGGAACGAATTCTGTCATCGCCACGAAAATGGGCTTGTCTCTATCTGACTACGTGGTCACTGAGGCCGGGTTTGGATTTGACCTTGGGGCTGAAAAATTCCTTGACATCAAATGTCAGAGTGCGGGACTGTCACCAAAGGCCATCGTACTGGTGGTGACCATTCGCGCCCTTAAATACCACGGGGGTGCATCGTTAAAAGACCTGACCACGCCCAATGCTGATGCTGTCCGCAAAGGCTTGGTCAACATGGAAAAACACCTGGAAAACATCAGGGGTTTTGGGGTCAACGCCGTTGTTGCAATCAACAAATTTGTCTCAGACACTGCTGAAGAAATTGACATCGTCAAAACCCGGTGCGAGGAACTGGGTGTGATGGCGGTAGAAGCCGATATATGGGCCAGGGGGGGTGAAGGTGGTACAGACCTCGCCAAAGCCGTCGTTGCTGCATGCGAGAAGGCGGAGGGACGCTTCAAACCCACTTACGATTGGACATGGCCGGTACAGGAAAAAATTGAAGCCGTCGCCAAAAGGATCTATGGCGCCAATGCAGTGGATTATACCCTGCAGGCACGACGTGACCTGCGCAAGATCGATCAGCTGGGACTAAACCACCTGGCAGTATGTATAGCCAAAACGCAAAAGTCCCTGTCGGACAACCCCAAACTGCTGGGACGACCAAAAGACTTTGTTGTCACGGTGCGTGAAATTGAAATCGCCGCAGGAGCCGGATTTTTAATTCCCATCACCGGGGACATCATGCGTATGCCTGGTCTGCCGGCAACGCCTGCAGCCGAGGGCATCGATATTGACAACACCGGCAATATCAGTGGCTTATTCTAACGGAGGTTAGGGAGATGGACGATAGGTCAATTTAAGGCCAGTCAAAAACCTGCGTAAGTACTGATCCTTGCAAGGCCTGTATTGGCTTTGGCGGGGATTTCTGAAAAAGGCATTGATCTCGTGTTTGCTGACTGTAATGTCGGCTTTCTCAAATATCAAAACCATATCGTCATCACGGAGGTTAAATGCAATTTTCAGTTTGCGCAGAATGATATTGTTATTCAACCGTTTTTCGGGTATTGGTAAAGATCCTTCCTTGTGACCGCGCCTGTGAATAATGAGCCCGTTGAGGAAGATGGCCAATTGGTCGTCAAACATTTGTTTATGCTCCGGGTGGTCCTCTTTTTTCATCCAGTCATTGAGTAACCCCCTGTGCACCCGGTGTTCAGCAAGCGCGAAGATATCCATCAACTGGTCATCACTACAATCGAGAATGTAGCGCAGCTGCCTGAGTATGTCATTGTTTTTCATCGCCAGAATTATTAGTTTTTAATATCATCCAATTCGATCCATCTGTTCATTTTATGCTCAATTTCCTTCATGATGACACCCAGTTTTTCACTAAGTGTTTTAATTAAATCATAGTCAAGTCCCTGGTCTCCCAATTGGATTTCAAGTGACGATTTTTCCTCTTCCAGGACAGCGATCTCGCCCTCCAGAGCCTGGTATTCCTTGTTCTCGTGGTAGGACAGTTTTCGTTTGCCTTTAGTTGACGATTCATTCTTTTCAGCAGGTATATGGGTCGCATGGACAACTTTTTCGGATCTCTTTTTCTGATTAAGGGATTCCCTGTATTCGGAATATGTGCCTATAAATCCATGGATATGCCCATCACCTTCAAATACAAACAGTTGATCCACGAGTTTGTCCATAAAGTACCTGTCATGCGTCACAAGAATGAGGCACCCCTTGTAATGTTCGAGAAATTCTTCCAGTTTGTTCAGTGTCAATAGGTCGAGATCATTCGTGGGTTCATCGAGAATGAGAAAGTTGGGATTCTGTACAAGGACCGTCAGCAGGTACAATCTTCTTTTTTCACCACCGCTGAGGCGCGAATAAAAGGTCCGCTGCATTTTGGGAGGAAACATGAAGTGGTTCAGGAACTGGCTGGCCGATAATTTGCGGCCATCTCCCAGCGTGATGACCTCGGCTATATCCCTGATGACATCAATGATGCGCTTGTCTGATTTCAATGTCAGTCCGCTTTGTGAATAATAGCCAAATACCGTGGTATCGCCCACATTGACCTTCCCGGAATCTTTCGGCACAAAGCCCAAAATAAGATTCAGAAAAGTCGTTTTGCCCGTGCCGTTCTTGCCGATGATCCCGA
>JBFKJL010000390.1:0-2407 GCA_041631795.1 Saprospiraceae bacterium
CTCGTTTGATATTTTAAGATCCGGGATATATGGTGTTGTGTTAGAAATGGTAGTTAATGCACCTAATTCTGTCCTGTTTCTGAAATTGACATAATATAAGTTGTCGTGAATATTGATGCCCCAGGCACCACAGGCATAGTAATTGCCAAGATCATTCCATTGCCAAGTCGGACAGATCGGGAAACTGTTGAAAACAGATTCATCAGCGACAATATCGCCGTTTATACAATTGATACCCGCCTTGAGGATCTCTTTTGAACAGATCTTCAGGAGATCTCTAAAGGAATGAACTGAGCGCATCTGGGAACTTCCAAGTGAAGGATCCCCGGAACCTTCAAACACAATGTCGCCTGTCAGTGTGCCATCGCGACCTATTTTTCCACTATACCATAATTTTGACGTGTAGCGGTAATCGGGACCAAGGACATCCCAGGCGAGAAATGATGTGATCACCTTGAGCGATGATGCCGGAGTCAGGACAATACCGGGGTGCATGCTTCCGACCTCCCTGTCTTCTGTGATATTGAATACAGAAACGCCGAATGATGCACTTTCGAGCAGCTGCGAAGTCGCAAAATTGTCGATGGCTGACTGTACTCCATCATTTTTTTGAGCAACAGTTGTGCAAATGTTAAAAACGAAAAAACTAAGGGCTAAAAACTTCGGATTCATAACCTATATTGAATAATGCGTCACCATGGTTGACCACCGATGCATTGTTATGGCCGATAATGTAACCATCTCTGCTCGAAATTACAACAACAGTCTTGGTTCCGTAAGGATCCTTGATAGACCCGATGGGTTCCCCTTTGACGACCCTGGTCCCGGATTGTTTAGACCAGATAAATATACCGGAATATGGGGCACGCACCCATGTCGTCTTTTTGATGATAATACAATTGTAATCTGGTTGAAAAACATTTTCATCCTCTACCATCCTCAGGTGGCTCAAAACACGCAGCATCCCTTTGTGGGCATGATCAATAGCAAGGCCGTCAAGTCTGATCGATTCCCCACCTTCATACACAAGGGCCGGGATCTTTCTTTCACGGGCAGTCTTGCGCAATGAACGTGGAATTATGCCGCTCTCTATGATGAATGGAGGATAAAATATCCTGGCCAGGGCCTGGGCTTTTTTATCCAATTTCGAGTACCGGATCTGTGGATAGTTGTAGCGTGAATCTCCTCCGGTATGAAAGTCCAGGATGTAATCAACATGCGGAAGGATATATTTAGTGAGTGTCCGGGCGATCCGCGAGGCCAGCGATCCTGACAAGGTTCCCGGGAAACTCCTGTTGACATCCTTCCCATCCGGAACATACCGGTTAAAGTTGATAAATCCATACACATTGAGCACGGGAATGACAATAATATTGCCCATTTTCAGGCTGTGATAAAGATCGGATTCCAGTGTCCGTCGCACAAATTCAATGCCGTTGATCTCATCGCCATGAACTCCAGCCAGGACCAGGACCGTTGGACCCTTCTTCTCGGATCTGAATACATGGGCATTGATGGATATGCTTGTATCAGACGGCAGCCGGCCGACATCCAGGCTGATTTTTTTGTGGCTTCCAGCCTTGACTCTTTTGCCATCTATGATGATATCCCTTAATGCCATTCTCTATACTTTTTGCTGACAACCGCATTGCGTTCAATATATGTGATAATCTTACCAGCCACATCCCTCCTGGTGGTTGTTTCAATGCCCTCAAGGCCGGGCGAAGCGTTGACCTCCAGGATGAGAGGGCCCCGATCTGAGCGTAACATATCTACCCCGGCAATCTTCAGACCGAGAATTTGCGTAGCCTTCAGGGCAAGTTGTTTTTCCCTCTCCGATATCTTTTCAATGCTTGAACTGGCTCCCCGGTGAAGATTCGAACGGAATTCACCTTCACGCGCCTGCCGTTTCATCGTACCGACGATCTCCTGGTCTACAATAAATATCCTGATGTCTGCGCCATTGGATTCCCGGATGAATTCCTGCATCAAAGCTTTTTGCCGCGATTTATTGAACGCCTCAAGCAGCGTTTCAGCCTGGGCTTTGCTTTCCGCCAAAACGACACCTAATCCGTGGGTGCCGTTGATCAGTTTTATCACCACCTGTTCATCCATAAAGTAATTCAGCAGGTCTGAATAGATCAGGTGATTGTTTGAAACAATGGTTTTTGGGACTG
This sequence comes from Saprospiraceae bacterium, assembly GCA_041631795.1. Classification (GTDB taxonomy): domain Bacteria; phylum Bacteroidota; class Bacteroidia; order Chitinophagales; family Saprospiraceae; genus JBFKJL01. Next base: position 2,178 of record JBFKJL010000390.1, read on the forward strand.
GAATACCCTTGGAAGACAGAAGTTGAAGGCAGCTTAATTTGTCCCTTGCTTTCAATAGTGCATCAGAAGGCAAGCTTGTAAAGATACCAATCTCTTCAAATTGCCGGATAACAGCCGCGCCATAGGAAGTGACACTGGCCCCTATCCGCGGGATAATGGCATCAATCTTTTCAAGGACTTCTCCATGATAACTGATCCGCAGGGCCCCGTGATCAATAATGATATCACAA
>JBFKJL010000391.1:0-2406 GCA_041631795.1 Saprospiraceae bacterium
ATTGTGCATACTGGGGAGCCTGAATACAAGCTGTGCTCAAAGTCTTGAAAATTTACAGGATATCAATAAGACCTGGATGAAGTTTTGTCGAGCCTTCGAGACATTGGACCATCAACTGATGGCTGACATCCACACAAAGGACCTCATCAGGATTCCCAATGGTCAAAGGATCGTGGACTATAACAGCTACATTGACAATTACAAGAAGAACTTTGAACGAGCGAAAAGCATGAATTCAACAAGAGCTATCACGCTCAGATTCTTTGAGAGAATAAATAATGATTCAATTGCCAGTGAAAAAGGCATTTACAGACTTGTCAAAGATAGAGGTCAAGCGGGGGAACAGTCCTTCTATGGGGAATTTCATGCTTTGATGATCAAAAAAGGTGAGGATTGGAAAATTTTCATGGATTATGACAATGACAATGACAACACTATAGGAGAAGAAGACTTTTCAAGAGCCATGGATATGTCCAATGTTCATTTTTTTATAAGCAAAAAGTAACTTCGTTCCTTGAAGTCCTCAGTCGCCTGGATCTTGTAACAAGCAAGTGCCATTAGAAAACCTCACCAGGTCTTTATCCTGGAATGGATCAGCGGCAACAATGATTATAAAACACATCGAAAAAGGAATATCAGGCGCGAGGCAACGCAGGTTGCGCAATTTTGTGAATGATGCCAAAGGAACAGGGCACGGTTTTAGGCATTGTCTAACAGGCCATGCATATAAATAAGGGCAACAAAGACAAGAAATCCAAGAATGAGGTCATAAGTGAAGGGTAAAATGTTCACGCCCGTGTATTAAGACCCAGAAGGTGATACAAGGGGCTGTAGCCTGCAATCAGCGTCACGACAAGATAAAAGCTGATCATGAATGCTGTATTGGCCAGGTATTGCGGCATTTCGATGCCTGCCAGGGATAAACCCATCATTATATCCATGAGGACGAATCTTATTATCCTGTCGGTGACACCCAAGTTCTTTTTCATCAACTGTAATATATTTGGGTCCAAAACTAGAGAAATAAATTTCTTTTGGCATTGATGGAAGACACTGCACATCCAGAACGATCAAATTTCAACACTGACAGGTGCTACCATTGTGGTGACGCATGTGATGCCAGCCCTGTGCTTTATGACCAAAAGCCATTCTGTTGTGAAGGGTGCAAAATGGTTTACAGCATCTTGTCAGAAAATAACCTGGAAACTTTTTATACCCTGAATGACCGCCCGGGCACATCCCAAAAGGATCAGCACCCTGAAAAATACGAATATCTCGAAGATGAAGATGTCATTTCCAAGCTGATCGACTTTAGGGATAAGGAACAGACAAGGATTCATTTTTACCTGCCCCAAATTCATTGTTCTTCCTGTATCTGGCTTCTTGAGCATCTCCATCTGCTGGATAAGGCCATCATACAGGCACGTGTCAACTTTCTCAAGCGACAAGCTTTTATCACATTTGATCATTCTCAGTTATCGCTTCGACAACTCGTCGAGTTGCTGGCGCGAATCGGTTATCCGCCATTGATCCGCCTCGATGCCCTTGATGATGAGCAGCAACCCCCTGTGGACAAAGCCATTTACTATAAACTGGGCCTTGCCGGTTTTGTCTTTGGCAATGTCATGCTCCTGAGTTTTCCGGAATATCTCGGATTGCAGAGTAGTGAGGACGCCCGCCTAAGCCTCTATTTTGGATACATCAATCTTGCCCTGATCATTCCCGTTCTGCTTTATAGTGGCAAGGATTATTTCATTTCAGCATGGGAAGGTTTACGTCAAAAACATCTCAATATTGATGTCCCTGTTTCCCTGGGCATACTTGCCCTGTTCCTGCGAAGTGCCTACGAAATAATAGGCCATACCGGAGCAGGCTACCTGGATTCCCTGGCCGGGCTCATTTTCTTCCTGCTGATTGGAAAATGGTTCCAGCAGATCACATACAACAAGATCCATTTTGAAAGGGACTATAAATCCTACTTCCCCATTTCATGCAACCTGGTGACAGAAAAAGGGGAAAAACAGATTCCTCTCAACAAGCTGGAGAAGGGCGACAGGTTGTATATCAGGCATGGAGAATTGATCCCTGCGGACAGTATATTGCTCGAGGGTCCGGCGCACATCGATTACAGTTTTGTTACAGGTGAATCTGATCCTGTTGAAAAGAAAAATGGCGACCTGATCTACGCTGGTGGTCGACAAACAGCGGGGCTGATCAAAATCAATGTGATCAAAGATGTTTCAGGAAGTTACCTGACACAATTGTGGAACGACAATTCATTCAATGAAGGCCAAACCAAAGGGTCTGCCATTCGCCTTGCGGACTGGGTTGCCCGGATCTTCACGGCCATCATCCTTACTGTGGCCACAATAACCCTTTTGTATTGGTTGCCCAGGGATGTGGGGA
>JBFKJL010000392.1:0-2397 GCA_041631795.1 Saprospiraceae bacterium
GCAAGCTTTAAAATATCCCTGTCAATATCCGCAATGCACATGCCTTCTTCCACTTTTGCGTCTTCTATTCGTTCACGGGTGATCAACTGCCCATCCAGGGCTTCAATGACCCTGATCCTGTTTGATGCCGCCGTGCACTGAAATTCCATCGCCGTTTTGAGCGATAATGAAAAATTGTTTACAATTTTGGTCTCCACTCTTTGAATCATTGTGATTCCACTTTCTGAAACACACTGACCGTTGATATACGTTTTAAGAATATTGAAGTCATCCAGATTGTCCACGATGATAAAATCTGCAGGATCCCCGGTCCTGAGCAAGCCGACATCGAGTCCATAATGCTTGACAGGATTTGCACACGCCATGTGGAGGACGTGAAACAGGTCATAACCTTTGTTTAAAGCCCTTTTGACCAATTGATCGATGTGTCCCTCTTCCAGGTCATCGGGATGCTTGTCGTCCGAACAAAACATTAAATTTTTCCAATGGTCAGGCATCAGTCCGATCAGGGCTTCAAAATTTTTTGCGGCACTCCCCTCCCTGATAAGGATCTTCATGCCGTATTTCAGCTTATCAAGCGCTTCATCAGCCGTGAAACACTCATGATCGGTGGACATTCCGGCTGCGCAATAGGCCTTTACCCTTGTTCCTCTTAACCCGGGCGCATGACCGTCTATGACCTTTCTGTACTTCCTGGCTATGGCTAATTTTTCCAATACATCTTTTTGTCCCCGCAACACACCTGGCCAGTTCATCATTTCGGCCAGGTATTTTACATCATCCCGTTTCAATAATTCCTCAATCCCATTCTTGTCGATAACCGCCCCCGCCGTTTCGAATGGTGTGGCGGGAACGCAACTGGGTGCCCCAAAAAAGAACTTGAAAGGCACCTGACGGCCATTTTCAATCATATATTTAACTCCCTCGACACCCAAAACATTGCCAATTTCATGGGGATCGGAAACTGTGGCCACTGTACCGTGAGTTACTGCCATGCGCGCAAACTCGGAAGGCACGATCATGGAGCTTTCAATATGCACATGGGCATCTATGAATCCGGGTAAGATGTACTGGTCATTTGACGCTTCTGATTCATGTATCTGAATGATCTGTCCCTTCTGAAATTCAACTTCACCGGGGAATATTCGATTTTGATGGATATCTATGATGTAGCCACTCTCCTTCATGAATTTTGATTGATTTTATATACACAATAATAGAACGAAAAAATATCTTCCAGAATTTGTTAAAGACAAATGATTCATATCCTGTACACAGGACTGAAGTCAATATTAAAGATATTTTCTTCACGGTGTATGGTCCGCAATGCTGTGGTCACTTCTGCTGCATCCATGCCGGGCTTGACCCGTGGGTGATAAAGCAGACGGATCAGTTCTCGGTCAATGGGACTGTAACTGGTCACGGTCGTCCAGGCCTGTTGGAAGATACTGCTGACATATTTATTGGAATCCTTCGCCAAACCAAGAGCCTGGGTGAGTTCTTCCCTAAGCAGGTGGCGTTGTTCAGTCAGGTTGGGACGAACCGTATCCACGTACATATGGCCCTTGACAATATGGTGTTTCCGGCCGATAAACATCGTAAATAATCCCCAGTTCGTCTTGACGAGTTTCTTCTCGTAAGGATAGATCCCGGCATACTTGCCCCCGGGACCAAAAAAAATATGAAAGTTGGCCTCACCTTTCTCATCGACAATCCGGATATTGAAGCTATCCTCTGTGAGGACATTGAGTTCTTCAATGATGACATTAAGTTCTTCGATCAGATCTGAAACTATGTCACCGCTGACCCAGATTTTCATTTCCTTGATCCATTTATTGATAAACTCCAGGGAGCCGCCAAATTCAGAACCCAGGGCAATTTCTTTGAAATAGTCAATGATCTTTTCCCGGTCATTGGTTAATCCTGAAATGCAATCGATCATTGGACTATGAATTGAGGGGTATACAATAACTGATTCCCAATAATACAGAATTTGGATGAATTAATATGGCTTTCCCTTCTGCTGAAATAATCGCGACAAAAGCTAAGGAATTGGACCCAATTCCTTTCAATAATGACCAGGGATAGGAGGATCATTGGTCATATGAGTAAAATCATCTTAAGGACAGCGCACCAAGATTGTTTATGCAATTGTTGTCTATAGAACTAAAAAAGATTTTGCAGGAGCAAATTAATGCTGAATTTTCCATATTAATCATTTACTTTATGCAAATTTTTTGCAGGTAAAATCCATGTACGGCGCAATTTTGCATAGGAGTTATGAAGAATAAGGAAGATTTGTATAGTGCCTTTGGTGAGCTGATCTATGTGCTGGCCATGGCTGACGGTGTAATCCAGGATGAAGAACTGAAAGTTATAGAAAAGAGGCTCGCTGGA
>JBFKJL010000393.1:0-2395 GCA_041631795.1 Saprospiraceae bacterium
AATTTTGGACTGAATACAAAGTACAAGGCTTCCATTGAATTCCCCCTCAATCTCTTTGTTTCAGATTTTGACAATAACGGATCAAACGATATTGTCTTAAGCAAGTATGTAGACGATAAATTATTCCCTTTACGGGGACGTGAGTGCCTGTCGTGGCAAATGCCTTATATTTCTGAAAAATATCCCAGCTATGCCCAGTTTGCCGATTCTGATATGGAAGAGATTTATGGTCGTCAAAACCTCGAAAAAGCGCTTCACAGGACCATCAATACGCTGGCCTCAGGCATCCTGCTGAGTCAGCCGGGGGGCGGGTATGTTTTCAAAGCATTGCCTGATGAAGTCCAATGGTCACCTGTTTTTGGATTGCTGAGTGCCGATTTCAATTCAGATGGAAATCCAGAAATCGTGGCAGTCGGAAATTTCCGGGCACCCGAAGTCGAAACCGGTCAGTTTGATGCTGGCAACGGTGCTTTGCTTACAGCCCATAGCCAGGGTGTTTTGACTTTCGTTCCCTGGGATCAAAGCGGGTTCTTCTGCCCCGGGGAAGCACGGGACATTGGCCTGGTTAAAGATCACCAGGGACAACCGGCAATGATTGTTGTGGCCAACAACTCCGGTAAGCTCCAGGTGTTTTCTTTGTGATCATGTCAGGTTCAACGTAAACTGGATGATCCCGGACAGGATGTACTGAACGCCTATGGCCATAACAATGAATCCCATGATCCTCGATATAGCCTTGAGCCCGGCAACGCCGAGCACCCTGAATAACAGGGGCGCACCAGCCAGGATAATCAATACAATGATACCCACAGCAAGTATAGAGGCTGAGATAATCAGTTTATCCCCTGTATCTGAATACTCAGAGGCATAGCCCAATAAAAGTGAGATGGACCCTGGGCCGGAAAGCATGGGCATGGCCATGGGCGCAAATGAAATATCCTCCTTTTCGACGGCTTCATCCCGTACTTCCTGGTTGATGGCCCTGCTTTTTGCAAAATCTCCTTTCAACAAGGCAACACCCGAACTCAGGATAACCAATCCCCCCGCTATCTTGATCGATTCGACGCTGACACCAAAAAATCCCAGGATAAAGGATCCTGCCAGGTAAAAACTGAGCAGGATGATAACGAAATACAGGCTTGTAGACAAGTAGGCTTTCCGGCGCTCAATCCTTGAATAATCCGGCGTCAAAGCCAGGTATACAGGGATCGCTCCCAGGGGGTTGACGACCGAAAACAATGATGCGAATATGGCCAGGAAGATTGTCATAGTATTCATTGATTACAAAATTAAATAAAGCACAATGATTATTTTCAGAATTTTGTTCAAAAAAACCTAAATAATTTAATAAATACAGAATATATTATCGTATGAGCTGGAGTGCAAGTTTTTTTGCAACAGTCAGTTGCTCCTCCCGGGTCATGTTACTGTTGTCAATGAGAATGGCATCGGGGACGCGGATGAGCGGGCTGTCATGGCGAGTGGAATCAATGTGATCGCGGTGTATGAGATTGTCCCGCACGGTTTCATGGTCCGGGAATTGGCCTTTTTGCTGGAGTTCAAGAAAACGGCGAGCCGTTCTCGTTTCTATATCTGCAGTAACAAAGAGCTTGAGTTCAGCATCCGGCATGACGACGGAGGCGATATCTCTCCCGTCCATGACCACACCTTTGGATAAACTCATCTTTTGTTGGATCTCCACCAGTTTTTTACGGACGGATGTCATGGCGGCAATTTCTGAAACAACGGAAGAAACCTCGAGGCTGCCAATCGAGTCTGTTATATCAAGACCATTCAGAAAAATTCTGAATCCCGGTGTGTATCCGATGTCTATGTCAATGTCAGGGAGGCTATGGCGAACCTCCGTTTCATTATTGGGGTTGATGTCATTGTTGAGAACAAAGTAAGCTACCGCTCTGTACATGGCACCTGAATCAATGTAGGTATAATTAAGCTCCCTGGCAAGATCGCGCGCCAGGGTTGACTTGCCACAAGATGAATGGCCATCAATCGCGATATTTATTCTTTTTTCCATCATTGATGCTAAAAAAAAAGTCCTGCATAAGTTATGCAAGACTTTACAGGAAATTTTAATTTTTGTCAATTAATATTCGTCCTCGTTAAATAAAAAATCATCTTTTCTTGGATAATCTGGCCATATTTCAATCATATTTTCATAAATCTCTCCCTCGTCTTCGATATCCTGAAGATTTTCAATGACTTCGAGTGGGGCACCCGATCGGATGGCATAATCGATGAGCTCATCTCTGGTTGCTGGCCATGGGGCATCTTCAAGATGATGTGCTAGTTCTAAAGTCCAATACATGTATAAAATTTTGTAAGAGATACCATATAAAAAATACCTTCAATTTTTCGCAAAAGTATTAAAATCTGT
>JBFKJL010000394.1:0-2391 GCA_041631795.1 Saprospiraceae bacterium
AACATAAATCAACCCGTAAAATATGTCAGCGCCATTAGAAATCATACCAATTATATTCGAATTAATGGTGCAGACAGCATCACTGTAAAGGGATGTTTCATTTCTTCCTATCACAATGGATCGCCATATCGGTACGTGGCTATAGATTTTAAGGATACTTCAAAGGGCAGCATTTGTGCCAATAATATCTGTGCATCGGAATCTGGAAATGGCATCCTTGTAGATCCTAATTCGGACGCATTAATTCAGCGCAATGTCATTATGTCCGGAGCATTTAACATTCAAAATTCCGTTATTGTGGATAACATCACCAAGGCAACATCTGCAAATACAAATAACAGCACTGTCACAAATAATATTTTTCTCAATGACCTTTCACAGTATGCCGGAAACAACCAGGTTAATGTTGGCACAACAGATATTTTTGTGGGCTATCCCACACAAGGCACGTACAGTTTTGATAAACGGTGGGAACTGCATCCTTCATCACCAGCTATAGGCTACGCCTTTGACGGGGGTGATTGCGGTGCTTTTGATGGCGACGACGCCTATAAATTGTCAGGAATTCCCCAAATGCCCGTCATTTATGAATTGACGAATACGGGAGCCGTCATCATCGAGAACGATTCATTGCATGTCAATATTAAAATAAGATCAGAAAACTGACCCTGAACGCCCCCATGAAATGTATTCCGGTCATATTGTCGATATTCATGAGCTTTGGTCTGATAGCACAACAGATCGATTACGCCGAATTCTATTTTGATGCTGATCCGGGTTTCGGCAATGGGACCTCGATTACATTGACCCCAGACGATACGCTTGACCTGAACATAACGCTTCCTGTCGATACTCTGGACTTTGGATTTCACCTCCTTTACCTGAGAGTTCACGACACGAGCGGGATCTGGTCAATCCTCTTCAAGCAACTGTTCTTTGTTGATTCGAGTGTCATTTCCCCTGACAACGGGATCACCAGTGCAGAGTATTTTTTCGATGCCGATCCAGGATTTAATAGCGGGCATTCCCTGTCATTTACTGAAGGAGACACCGTGACCCAATCCCTCGTGATCCCGATCGACACACTGACATCGGGTTTCCATAATATATATTTTCGGAGCCAGGACAGTACGGGAACAAGAAGTATGATAATGAAACAATTGTTTTACATTGATCCCATCACATCGCCTTTCGACAATGGCATTGTCTTCGCTGAATTCTTCATCGATACGGATCCCGGATTTGGATCGGGATACCCAATACCAGTGACCCCAGGTGATACCGCGACACATGGCTGGGCCATTCCTGTGGACACATTGGACTATGGCCTGCATTCCGTTTTCTTCCGTGCCCTGGACAGTACCGGGATGCAAAGTATCCTGGTCAGACAGTACTTTTTTGTTGAAGCCATAAAAGTGAGCGTGGATAACGGCCTTGTCGCCCTGGAGTACTATATTGATGTTGACCCTGGACCAGGACAAGGCACACAGATATCCGTGACACCAGGCGATACAATTGTCAAGGATATTTCGATCCCTGTTGATGCGCTGACACATGGATTTCACACAGTGTATTTCAGGTCACTTGACAGTACGGGTTCCTGGAGTGTATTGCACAAAGAGCTTATCCTTGTGAAGCAAACGCCAACCCCGACAGCCCTACCCGATATAGTCAAATTGGAATACCATTATCCAAACATGGAAGTCTACCAGGATCCTGAGGTCATAGCTGTTTCCGGCGACTCCATGATCGACAACACCCTTGCATTATTGACAGTACCTCTTGAGTCTGGCCAACAGACAGCACTTATCCGGGCTATGAATGATGAGGGTATTTGGAGTCCTTTGTTCAGAACGGATACTTTTTTAGTCCTTGAATGTGAATTTGTGACCAATACAAATGACTCAGGCATGGGATCTTTCCGTTATGCGCTAGATTGTACCAATGAAGCCGATACCGTCTGGTTTGACCCCGCTGTACATAACCAGACGATTTTCATGAAACTCCCCAGGATTGACCTCGATAAAGAATTGTATGTCCGTGCAGATACCCTCTCCAATATCACCATTGCGAATGAAGATGCCACGAATTCAGTCGTTTTGCTCTCTTCAACAAAAAATATTGACATTGAGGGATTGAACTTTGTAGGTCAATCGCCAGGAAGTTTGATCTTTTCCATCAAATCCCCTGAGGGCGGCATTGTTATCAATGGAGTTTTATGGGAAAACATTCTCATTAAACTCGAATAAAAGAGTCCGTCCCAGCCCGACATCTTTTTAATCACATAATGTGACCAGGTATCAATCCCTGCAGGATTCCTTGAGTCGTCTCAGAGCCTGTGGACTGTCGATCACGATGGGGGCATCCTGAGTCTCTACAGCGACGCGGATC
>JBFKJL010000395.1:0-2390 GCA_041631795.1 Saprospiraceae bacterium
GGGCACATATTCGAGGTGATGGCCAGTTCCAGATCCGGGCGCGGATGTTCAATGATCCAGTCAAGAACCTTGAAGGTGTTCTTGTCGATCAATGGTTCTCCGCCAGTCATTCTGAAAACCTTGATATCCTTGTACAGATCCGGCCACCACTTCCAGAAGGCCTCAACATAGGGGTTGTCGCCTTTTTTGATGATTGGCATCAGATTCTGCTGGCGAAACCAGGAGATATCATTGTGAGGAACAATGGTGGGATAGGGACCATGATCCTCAATCTCCTGGGCCCAGCTACTGGAAATGTGCGGAGAACAGTAGGCACATTTCAGATTGCATGCGTGATTGAAATTGACCTCCACATACCTGGGGTTCACATCGTAGTCATAGGGGTTGTTCACCACCTCATTGAAGTGGGCCCGCGCCCAGGGTTCGCCGCTTCTGACGTAGCGGTCACTCAGGTGATCTCCTGGGGAATCCTCAATCTTCCAGCAGTATTCACAGCCCGGTGGTCGTTCCCCTTCACGCATCATTTTGCGTTGTTGTTTTTTCTCCCGGGTATTGTGAAGGGCACGGGGGCTTTTTTTGAGATCATCCAGAGAAAGGGTGCGACATCATTTGGTAAGGGTAATTTCAAGGCTTTGTTTGAAGCCATAGAAAGAGAACAGGAAATCAGGGGAACTTTATAACTGGTATTATGGCAAACATTATGACATCCTGGGTGGACATTCCACCCGGGTCTGACTTTCCATTAGAAAACCTTCCGTATGGCATTTTTTCATCATCGCGAAAATCGAAACGCGCAGGTGTGGCACTCGGTGACCAGATCATTGATCTTTATGCCTTGAACCGACTGGGATATTTGAAGGATTTAGGCTTCAAGTCTTCTGTTTTCAGGAATGATGACCTCAATGACTTCATAGACCTGGGTAAGCCTGTACATAAAAAGTTGCGCCAAAGACTACAATACCTGTTCAGGTCAGGAGCCCGGAAAATCAAGCAACACGCATCGGAAATCCTGATCGATCAAAAGAACGCAAAGATGCATATGCCCATCCAGGTCGGCGACTATACGGATTTTTATTCAAGCAAGGAACACGCAACCAATGTCGGCAAGATGTTCCGCGATCCTAAAAATGCCCTGTTGCCCAACTGGAAACACATGCCAGTCGGATATCACGGGAGGTCATCATCGATCTATGTTTCCGGCACACCAATATACAGGCCCTACGGTCAAAGGATGCCCGCAGGTGCCAAAAAACCCGTTTTTGGACCATCTTCCCGCCTGGATATTGAACTGGAGATGGGGACTGTTATTCGGGGCAATACCGTGCAGGGACAGCGATTGAGCACGGGTGATGCCGAAAGTTATATATTTGGTTTTGTCCTTTTCAATGACTGGTCGGCGCGAGATATTCAAAAGTGGGAATATGTTCCACTGGGGCCGTTTCTTGGAAAGAACTTTGCTTCAACGATCTCCCCTTGGATCGTAACCCTTGAGGCTCTCGAGCCTTTCCGTGTTGCCGGACCCAGGCAGATACCAAAAGTTTTGCCTTATCTCTCATATGAGGGCAACAAAAACTTTGACATAGACCTTGAAGTGGGACTTCAATCGCGGAATGGCGATGAAACCATCATATGCCAGTCAAATTTTAGGTACATGTACTGGAATGTCAACCAGCAAATTGCGCATCATACGGTCAACGGCTGCTCACTGAGAACCGGGGATATTATGGCATCGGGCACGATCAGTGGAAAGACAAAAAATTCTTTTGGTTCCATGCTCGAGCTCAGTTGGGCCGGCAAGAATCCCATAGCTCTTAAAGACGGAATGATCAGGACCTTTCTTGAGGATTACGATATTGTCACCCTAAGGGGCAATGCTTCAAAAGAAGGTTTGCGCATCGGTTTTGGTGAAGCAAAAGGACAGGTGCTACCTGCGCCTTGATTTTTTTGACCTGGCGATTTCTTCGTCGACCATCAGTGCTTCATTGAACAGTTCGATGATGATATCCTCCTGAATTGAATGAATGGATGTCAGGGTAAGACCGGCAATGTCCACCCTGGTCCTGAAATCGAGTACTCCCCGTGGATCATCCATTTCACGTGCCTTGATGAAACACAGTTCTTCAGTATCGTTCTTCCTGGGATTGAGATAACATATCCAATTGTGTCTGCCGAAAAACGGAATCTTGTAGCGCATCCTGGAATGCACTTGTGGAAAACTGAGGAAAAGATTGTGCAAGTATTCGATCACTTTTTTTTGCTGTATTTCCAGAGTATCCAGGAACAATTCGTATTTCATCAAGACATTGTTTTTCCAACAATTTTAAGGACACTTGTTTTTTCCTTATCTGCTTTTGTGAGGAGGCGATCTGCCCGGGCCAGGGTTTTGGCAA
>JBFKJL010000396.1:0-2379 GCA_041631795.1 Saprospiraceae bacterium
TGATCATTGAATAATGATTACTGGAAACTAATAACTATTCACTTTAACTAAAAACTAAAAACTAAAAACTTTAAACTATTGTGTTATGAAGCATATTCAACTATTAATTATCATGATCCTTGCGGGCAGCACATTTTTAAGTGCGCAGAGCCTCGAGGAATTAAAAGCAATGAAAGCGGAAAAAGAGGGCGCTATTGCTGAACTGCAAGGCCAGATCGATGCCATTAAAGGCGAGGTCAGCGGCCTGCAGAATGACATAGATCTCCTTTCTGGCTGGCGTAAAGGACTTTCAGGCCTTGTGGGTTTTGATTTCAACAAGTCCAATGGATGGGCGTCCAATCCCAATCCTGATGCATCGTCTTCTGCCTTGAATATTGGGATCACAGCTTTTGCCAATAAGGACACGAAGAAGACCTTCTGGAACAACAAGGGCATCATCACAAAATCGTGGCAGGATGTCGATCTGTCTAAAGCCGATACAGGCACTGACGATGACGGCCTGTTTGACAATGGGACTGTGGACATCTTTAATGTCCAGTCTCTTTACGGTTACAAGCTCTCAGACAAGATTGCCCTGTCAGCCATGGGTGATCTCAACACGTCTGTTGAGAATTTCCTCAGCCCGGGATCTTTGGACATAGGGACTGGGGTGACCTGGTTGCCTATTCAAAACCTGACGGTGGTCATCCACCCGCTCAACTATCATTTTGCGTTTTCAGGTGTTGATGGCGTGGATTCAGAAGGATCGGTGGGCGCCAAAGTCCGTGCGGACTACACCCAGACGTTCGATGTGTCAGGCAAGAAAGTCGCCTGGTCATCAATGCTGAGCACCTTCATCCCGTACCAGGAAAAAGAGCCGACCTTGTTTGAGTACACCTGGTTGAACACTTTATCATTCGAGGTGTGGAGAGGTATTGGTGTCGGGATCTCCTTTGGTCTCCGCAATGCTGAATTTGAATCTCCGGATACTCAAAGCTACTATGCCCTGGGTCTGAGCTACGGATTCTAAGGACAATAAATATGACAGATAAAGGCCCGGTTTCAATTGAGACCGGGTTTTTTATTTATCAGATTTCTACCCCGGTGGCGGAATCGTTATCTTCGTTCCATGAGCAATAAAAAACTTTTCTTGCTGGACGGTCACGCATTGGTATATCGCGCGCATTATGCGTTTATCAACAGGCCGTTGTATAATTCCAGGGGTATCAATACTTCCGCGATCACGGGATTCGTACGGTCGATCTGGGATATATTGAACAACCATGAGGCCACACACTTTGCCATCAGTTTTGACCCGGAAGGGCCTGTCTTCAGGAATCGTGAATACGAACCCTACAAGGCCAATCGTGACGCCCAGCCGGAAGACATCTCCATTGCCCTGCCCTACATCCACCGCATTGTCAAGGGATTCCGAATCCCGGTAGCCATGGTGGATGATTATGAAGCGGACGATGTTATTGGCACATTGGCCAAACAGGCTGAAAAAGAAGGCTTTAAAGTCTATCTCGTCACGCCGGACAAGGATTATGCACAGCTTGTTTCAGACAATATTTTCATGTTCAAGCCTGCCACCAAGGGTGGTGGTTATGACGTGCTTGGCGTGCCGGAAGTCCTTGAAAAATGGGATGTGGAAAGCGTAGACCAGGTCGTCGATGTGCTGGGCCTCCAGGGGGACAGTGTCGATAATATCCCGGGTATTCCCGGTATAGGTGCCAAAACAGCAGTTAAATTGTTGAAGCAATTTGGATCTTTGGAAGGGCTCCTTGATAATGTGAACAAACTCAAAGGGAAACAAAAGGAAAACGTGGAGACTTACGGTGACCAAGGCCTCCTGTCCAAGCACCTGGCAACGATAAAACTCGATGTGCCAATCACTTTCGATGCCAAAGCTTACGAGATTGAACCTTTCGACAGGGACATCCTGTCAGAGGTGTTCAAAGAACTGGAGTTCAGAACCCTGGCAGACCAGATTCTCGGCAGTTCAGAAGGGGTCCAGGGAGACCTGTTCAGTAAAGGAGAGCCTGCGGAGAAACGGCAAAGCGCGGCAAAGAATGAGTATTCAGTGGCCGACAGGAATATTGAAACCACGCCCCACAACTATTACCTCGTCGATACGCCCGGGGAAATCGACAAGCTGGTGCGGCTACTCGAAAAACAAAAGACGATCAGTTTTGACACGGAGACCACGGGCATCGATGCCAACGAGGCTGAACTGGTAGGCCTGGCATTTTCCATCAAGGCGGGAGAGGGCTATTACGTCCCGGTCCCGGAAGACCAGGACGAAGCCAGATCCATCGCTGCAAAGTTCAAGCCCATTTTGGAAAATCCGTCCATCGAAAAGATCGGGCAAAACATCAAGTACGACATCCTGATGATGAA
>JBFKJL010000397.1:0-2366 GCA_041631795.1 Saprospiraceae bacterium
ATAGAGCAGCCCTCCAAAAATGATGATGGCCAGGGGAATGATATATTGCATCCAACCTGATTCCCCGCCCCCTGATCCAGGCCCTCCAGTCAGACCGGGTCCGGGTTCGTCGAGGTAGACATTGCGGATCCGCATGGTGTGCCTCGAGCGCTCATCAAACCGGATGCCTTTGGGGCGACTGCCATAGGGGACAATATCCAGTACAAGTTGGTCCTCAGGGTTTCGGGAACTCTGGTCTTTGACAAGTGTCATACGCACATTCAGGATTTGTTGGCCTTCATCGCGTGGATCAAAGGTGAGGGTCGCCGGGGAGATATCGACCGGGCTTGCCAGGTTTGATAATTCTTCATTGATTACAATGGCACACCGGATGTCTTCATAGGATGTTCCACTGAAGCGTACGCTGATATTTTTCACCACCTTGTCGCCGTTGCCATTATTGGCGACCAGGGAGGAAGGTTCTGTAAACGCCACAACACCGGCCTGGGGTGCTTTGGGCGGATCAGGCCTGTAGGTGTGATTGACCCGGATGGTATGCCTTTGGTTCCGGTCAAAACGGGCGCCCGAGCGTGTGGTGTATTTATATGGCTTGATCTCGAGCACAAGAAGATCCTGTAGATTGTCAAAATTGCGCGATTTCTCTATTGTGACGTTGATGCGTTTCTCCTGCAACGATCCGTCCTTGCTGTTAAACGTCTGGATCGCCGAATTGACGGTATAAGGCATCGATAAAGTAGAGGTGATGACGGGTTCGACGGTGAAATAGACATCGCCATTGCTGGTGCCTTCACACTGGACAATAACGACATGTTCTATCTGGCCTGTACCGCCATCATCGACCACCTCGGATGTGGCGGATTTGAAGCGAATGGTATTGACCGGCACCGGGAGGGCGGGTTCAGTGTTTTGAATGAAGATTTGGTGCCGCGGATTCAGGACTTGGATATGATCATAAGTATTGGTTCCCGGCACCTGG
Organism: Saprospiraceae bacterium; assembly: GCA_041631795.1. Taxonomy (GTDB): domain Bacteria; phylum Bacteroidota; class Bacteroidia; order Chitinophagales; family Saprospiraceae; genus JBFKJL01. Next base: position 977 of record JBFKJL010000397.1, read on the forward strand.
GACAGGGACAAGTACAATTCCCGGACCCGGCTCTTGCGAAGCAGTTGTTTGTCGATCCTGAAACGGACGGTTTCGGTATTGCGCCTTTTATTGGACTGCTTGAAAACCAGTGTCTTACGCCATTGATTCTCCAGTTCTTTATCGTTAGGACCAAGACCGACGACATTGACCTGGTAGCGAATGTCTTCGGGAGGCTGCCCGTCCATTAAAACGTTAATGGCGTGCATCAGGTATCCCGAAGTCCCGTCGTTTTCAATGACAGAAGTAGGATTCTCAAAGCCAAAGACGGGTTCGGTCTGGGCTGGCAAGCTGACCATGAAAGTAGTGGTGCACAACACCACGAGGATAAATTGTTTCATGTTTTTTGGATTCAATGGTTCTCAAAAAATAGTCTTTTTAAGCCAGATTTAAAAGTGTGTGTGGCGTTTTGAGCTGGAAATTTTACTTATAGGTCATATTCGCTGTAATCAATTAAAAAAGTCAATGATCTAAGTCATTTTCGCACATTTATTGATCACTGATTATGTGCCTCAATTACTGCTATCATGTGCCCGATCACAGCGCATGTCCGAGACATAGCGGTGTGTTGTTATTAAGATGCATGAAACATTAAAAAAGTGACCTTTAAAATAATTTGACTATGAGACGACCATGGGCAGAGCCCTACAAGATCAAGATGGTGGAGCACCTCCGGATGACCACCAGGGAAGAACGCGAGCACCTGATCAAGGCAGCCGGGTACAACACCTTCCTGCTTCGATCCAATGATGTATATATTGATCTGTTGACCGACAGCGGCACCTCCGCGATGAGCGACCGCCAGTGGGCCAGGATGATGCTCGGCGACGAGGCCTATGCCGGCAGCAAGGATTTTTACCTCCTTGAAAATACGGTGCGTGAATATTACGGGTACAAGTATGTCGTCCCCACGCACCAGGGCCGCGCCGCGGAACACCTGATCTCCCAGATCATGATACGACCCGGGGATTTTGTGCCGGGCAACATGTACTTTACCACCACACGCCTCCACCAGGAGTTGGCTGGCGGCACATTTGTCGACGTGATCATTGATGAGGCCCACGACCCAGACTGTGATTTTCCATTCAAAGGCAATGTCGATCTTCAAAAACTGGAAAACCTCATCATCGAAAAAGGACCTGATAAGATCCCGTATGTCTGCATCGCCACGACGGTCAACATGGCCGGCGGACAGCCGATTTCCCTGGCCAATCTCAGGGCTTTGAGACAACTCACGGACAAGTACAACATCAAGGTTGTCCACGACATGACCCGTGTCGCAGAGAACGCCTATATGATCAAGCGGTTTGAGGAAGGGTATGGTGATAAGAGCGTGGCGGAAATCGTCCGCGAGATCTGCGACCTCACCGAT
>JBFKJL010000398.1:0-2363 GCA_041631795.1 Saprospiraceae bacterium
GTGACTGAATACTTTGGGTATGCACTCACACAGAACCCATTTTATCCGAATTCTAATCATAGAAGGATTTATCCAATTTATATTTTGTTTATCTGATTAAAATAAGAATTTAATACTGTAAAATAGTGAGATATTTTATCTTTAAAGAATAATTAAAAATAAGTAATTTTGTATAAAATTCTAATCAATGACCACCTCAACAATTCAAATCATCAAGTCAAATCAAACCAGGATTTCAGAAGTCGATTTTAACAACATTCCATTTGGTCGCATTTTCACAGACCACATGTTCGTTGCAGATTATGAGAACGGAGAGTGGAAAAACATGAAGATCATGCCGACCGGAAAGTTTGAAGTGCACCCGGCGAATATTGCCTGGCATTACGGTCAGGCCATTTTTGAAGGGATGAAAGCTTCAAAGGATATTCACGGCCGCCCCTTGCTTTTCAGGCCCGAGATGCACGCCAAACGGATCAATGCCTCTGCCCACAGGATGTGCATGCCGGCCTTCCCTGAAGACCTCTTTGTTGAGGCCCTTCACGAGCTTGTTTATCTCGACCAGGCCTGGATCCCGCCCATCGAAGGCAGTGCGCTCTACATCAGACCCTTCATGATCGCGACTGAAGAGGCCATTGGAGTCAAAATATCCAATTCGTTCAGGCTCTTCATCATTTGCTGCCCTGCAGGTCCGTATTACGGGTTTCCCATAAAACTCAAGGCCGAGGACAAGTACATCAGGGCAGCTGACGGGGGAGTTGGCGAAGCCAAAGCCGCGGGCAATTATGCGGCATCACTTTACCCGACACAACTCGCCGTTCAGGAGGGGTACAACCAGGTCATGTGGCTTGATGCCAGGGAATTCAAATACATCCAGGAAGTGGGGACAATGAACATCTTCTTTGTCATTGATGGTACAGTGGTGACACCCAGCACAACCGGGTCTATCCTCAGGGGGATCACCCGGAATTCCATCATCACCCTGCTAAAAGACAAAGGCATCAATGTCGAAACGAGGCCGATCACCATTGATGAAGTTCTTGAGTCTTACAAAAAGGGGAAACTGACGGAGGTCTTTGGTTCGGGAACGGCAGCCGTGATCGCCTATGTCAAGGAAATCGGATACAAATCCGAAACCATCGAATTGAACCCGGACACTTTCAAGATCGCATCCATGATCAAGAACACGATCAACGGAATTCGCAACGGGACGATAGAAGATAAGTTCAATTGGACAGTGCCCGCTACTCCGCAGTCATAGGTTCAGGAGTATGGGCGTTCAACCGGTAAACCAGGTTTAAACCGAGAAACAGGGGTTGGGCCTGTATCCCATTCTGGAAGAACTCCTGGTCTCCTCCCCGGAGAAAGATATTGGTTGCATACCAGGTCATATCCAACTGCAGCCCGATAGAGCCAAACCAATAGCCCATGCCAGCTGTCAGTCCATAGTTGATCAGTCGCACCCCGCTCATCGATGAATAGTCCTGCTCATTCAGGACATACGTGCATGAAGTTGTACCACCAGCAGTCTCGGTTTCCAGTCTTACAGTCTCCACATGCGCCCTGGTCCTTGCCAGGAAGGACATGAAACCGCCCATCCTGATATCCAGACCATTGGCTATACGGTACTCAACACCTGCCGGGACATGCACGTGCATAAAATTATATGCATTCGGGAAGTCACTGACCTGCACATCATCAGGTGAATTGGTATACATATCACAAGTTGATGAAGGGAAGATGATGACCGGACCGCCACCAGCAATGGTATCCGTTGACTCCGGCACAAAATCAAAAGATACAAATTCGGAACGATGTCTGAATTTATTGACCTGCAAGCCCAATCCTGAAAATATCGCCACCTTCTCATCCAGGAGCCATTCCAAATCCAACCCCAGGCGGAAGCCTGTTTCAACTTCAAAATCATGCCTGTAGGTCGTCGTTCCAATCCCGGTCTGACGAATGACCAGGGTATCCAGGAAGCCGGATAAGATAGCACTTTGCCGGGTCAAAGAAGATGACGACTCACCGTAGAACGGCTGGATGGGGCCGCCGTAAATACTGAATTGCTGACCTGAACATGTCAAAGACCCAACACACAGCAAAACCGAAATGACAATGGCAGAAATAAAGTTATTCATTGAGTAAAAATAAAAAGCCCGCCTGAGAAGACGGGCTTTTAAATCATTTTGATTTATAGATCAATTGGCAAATTGATCATATGTTATGGTCAGGTGTGCCATGCGTCCGATGAGCGGCCCGCCATAATTAGTAATGTATCCTTCCTTGAGGATGTTGTTGACCCCAAGTTTGACGGTCGTGTTCAAGGACTTTATGTTGTAACTGACCTGGGCATCCAGTGTGGA
>JBFKJL010000399.1:0-2310 GCA_041631795.1 Saprospiraceae bacterium
ATAGCGACTTTTTCAAACGCTCTCCAGGCCATTGATTTTCTTAAGTCCAGGGAAGTTGATATCATCTTTCTTGACATTCATTTGCCCAAATTGTCGGGACTTGATTTCCTGAAGACCCTGAACAATCCACCCGCCGTTATTCTGACAACGGCATTTCCAGATTATGCCCTTGAGAGTTACGAATTCAATGTGGCAGACTATCTTCTCAAGCCGTTTTCATTTGACCGATTCGTCAAGGCCGTCCTCAAAGTCCCATCATTGAAAACTGAGAAGGCATACAAAAGTGAGGCCGGTAAGTACCGTCGCGAGATCTTCATTAAGTCGGGATATGAGTATGTGAAGATTCCTGTGGGTGACATATTTTACATCAACTCCGATCAGGATTACACCGAGGTCGTGGTACCCGGGAAAAAACACCTGGCATCAGAACCATTAAGATATTGGGAAGAGACCCTTGATCCCGAGAGATTTGCCAGGGTACACAAATCCTATATCGTCAATGCGGTGCATATTCGAAAAGTCAGCGGAAGCCAGATTACCATGACCGATGGTACAGAGATTCCGATTGGGCGTGCATATAAAGAAGATTTTGTCAACAAATTTATTCATTGAAAACATCTTTATTGATGGCGCCATCGAAATTGACCGGGATGTTTTTGATGTCCGTAATATGAGGGCTTGCACCAAAACGGATCTAAATCAACGAGGTGTGATTTCCCAATTAACGCAAATGATATCAAAGACTGTTCTTGGCAATGGATGTCATCGACAGCGAGCACATGACGCATCTCAATGTTTGAGATATTACGGAAGAGCCTGTCATTTTCGCTACGTGGTACTATAATTTGCAGTTGCACACTGATTCTTCATAACAGGGCATTCCTGAACAAAGTGCCAACGGTCGTCAATCGTCAATGAAAGCTGTGAGGAATCAAAAACCAGATGTGCCAAATGACAGCAAAGATCCATTGTATCCGTTTGGATTTGGGTTGAGGTATGCAGGGCTTTAGCCTTCAGTCAAAAATGCGGGCTGTCATTGGTTCAGCCCATCGACCTTAATGACCTGATCTTCAATCCATTGTCCGTAGGCGTCATTCGCCTGAACTTGCCATTTGAGGATACATGGCACCTCATAGGAATGGTTCTCAACGATAAATGATTCCAGTTTCAAAACAGCGGTGGCCGTTGTTTTAAACAGGCAAACAACCTCGTTATCATTCTGCAGGGCATTATCCCAGAAGTAGCAACTTGTGATGGGGAATATGTTGGTGCATGCTGCCAATTTTAGGCGGACAGCTTCTTCAGAGAGGCGTTTTGCGTCTTCAACACCAGGGAAGGTCACGTAAACCAATGTTACTAACATCACATGGATAGTATTCGTGCGATATTCTGAATATGTGGATCGGGTTCCTTGGATTTTGAGAAGGCATTTTCAAAGGGTGTATGAACAACATTATTATTCACCACACCTACTGCGATATCATGCTCACCATCAAGAAGTGCCCTGATGGCATAGTATCCTAACCGGCTGGCCAAAACCCTGTCAGCTGCAGATGGGGAACCGCCTCTTTGAAGATGACCGATCACCGTAACCTTGCTGTCTGCTTCAGGATACATTTCTTTGACCTGGCGGGCAATTTCATGGGCATTGCCATTCTTGTTGCCTTCAGCCACAATCACCATATTAAATAATTTTTTTCGTCGCCCCGCCTTCTTGAGAAAATCGACGAGCTCATCGACGCTGTCTTCCGATTCCGGGAGAAAAACTGCGGATGCTCCACTCCCAATCGCCGTGTGTAAGGCGATATAGCCACTATGCCGCCCCATCACTTCAACAAAAAACAGGCGGTTGTGTGAATCTGCAGTATCCCTGATCTTGTCCACAGCTTCCATGGCTGTATTGACAGCTGTATCAAATCCAATGGTATAATCAGTACCAAAGATGTCATTGTCTATGGTGCCCGGCAATCCGACGATATTAATCCGGTGTTCTTTTCCAAAATAATGGGCACCTGTGTAGGTTCCGTTTCCACCAATCACGACAAGCCCATTAATGGTGTGAGCGTATAACGCATCAGCCGCTTTCTGACGGCCTTCCACTGTCCGGAATTCCTCACTCCGTGCCGTACGTAGTATAGTGCCGCCTCGCTGCATGACGTTGGCCACATCCTTGTTCTCCAGACGGGTGATCTCTCCATTGATCAAGCCTTCATACCCTCTTTGCACACCATACACATGAAGGTCGAAATAGCTTCCAGCCCTGACCACAGCCCGGATCGCAGCGTTCATGCCTGGGGCATCACCTCCGGA
>JBFKJL010000400.1:0-2303 GCA_041631795.1 Saprospiraceae bacterium
GAAATCATGCCTTCCAGGGGGTTTCAATCTTCTGTCGATTATAAAGTGATCTTTGGTCTGGGCCAAAACAGCTCCATCGACTCCATGATCATTACATGGCCCAATGGAGCAATGTCAAAACATCAGGAGATATCCATCAATACACACTTTATAATAGAATACAGCCCAGAATTGGCTTTTCAAAAGAACGCCCCCATACAACCAAATCCACTTTTCAAGAATATCTCACACAATTTCGATGCGCACCAGGAAGACGGCTACAACGACTTCTATTATGAACGAAACATACCCGCGCAACTGTCTAAAGAGGGTCCTGCAGCGGCATTGGCTGATCTGAATGGGGATGGCAAAGAAGATATATTTATTGGAGGTTCCGCAGGTCAACCAGGGCAATTGTATATGACAAAACGAGGAGGATATTACAAATCCCAGGAGTCCTATTTTGATTCATTCAAGGCATTTGAAGATACCTGTGCTGAATTTCTGGATGTAGACCAGGATGGTGACCAGGACCTGATCGTAGGCAGCGGTGGGAATAACGCGACCTACGACAACAGGGCTTTTCGTGACCGGTTATACATAAATAATGGGGGAACATTCGAACTGAACTTCAAGGCACTTCCGCCTAACACCTTTAATACGGCTGCCATTAAACCCCATGATTTTGATGGGGATGGGGACCTGGACCTGTTTGTAGGGAACCGGTCTGTCCCAGGCAATTACGGATTAAGTCCGGGCAGCTTTATTTATGTCAACAATGGCAATGGGGAATTCTCAGATCTCACACCCGTGATCTGCCCCGAATTGGCTCTGGCCGGTATGGTGACAGATGCGGCCTGGTCTGATATTTTACCCCGGGAAGGAACCGAACTTATATTGGTCGGGGAGTGGATGTCTCCAAAGATCTTGTCCTATAATGGAAAACGGTTTGATGTCATAGACACCGAATTGTTGAATTATTCCGGCTTGTGGCAAAGTGTCGAAGTCATTGATGCGGATAACGACGGAGATAATGATCTTATACTCGGCAACATAGGTGAAAACTTTTATCTGGAAGCAGACTCCCTGAATCCGCTGAGACTCTGGATAAATGATTTTAATGGCAATGGCTTTTTTGAGAAAATTATCACAAGAAAATTGGGCGACAAGGATGTTCCTGTGGTTATGAAGAGAGATCTGACCGAACAACTGCCGGAACTCAAGAAACAAAACCTCATGCATGCCAGTTATGCGACCAAAGCCATTCATGAATTGATCGATCCGGATATTTTGAGGAGCTCAACAGTCAAACAGGTCAATTTCCTGAAATCTGCAATAGCATTGAATGATGGCAATGGGGAATTCACTATTAAAGATCTTCCTGTAGAATCACAATTTTCCTGTATTAATGAGGTGGTCGCCAAAGATATCAATAAGGATGGCTTGAAGGATTTGATCATTGCCGGGAATAATCATTTTTTCCTGCCCCAGTTTTCAAGGCTTGATGCGTGTAAAGGGAAAATATTGATAAATGAAAATAATGGCAACTTTGCACTATTCCCTGAAACCAGGACCGGATTGGATCTCAGTGGTGTCGTGCGCGATATGAAAATACTTGATGGTAACAAACTTCTCGTGCTTCAAAATAACGCACGGCCGGTGCTATATCACTTCCCCAATTAAAGGTGCAATTAAGTTCGTATTTATGCTAAAAGAACGATTCATAGGAATTTTATCATTGCTTTACATTATTGGATGTGCACATCAATCTGATGATACACTATTCCAAAAGATGGGTTCCGGGCACACAGGCATCAATTTTACTAACACTCTTGAGGAAACACCGTTGATGAACATCTTTAATTACATGTATTTCTACAACGGTGGAGGCGTTGCCGCCGGTGATGTGAACAACGACGGACTGCCAGATCTGTATTTTACTTCCAACCAGGAGCCCAACAAACTGTACCTTAACCAGGGGGACTTTCGTTTCGAGGATATTACAGAAACAGCCGGGGTCAAAGGCCAGGAAGGATGGACAACCGGCGTCACAATGGCTGACGTGAATGGTGACAATTTGCTCGATATTTATGTCTGCCAGGTTGGGGACCACCTTACCCTGAAAGGAAACAACCAGTTGTATATCAATAAAGGAAACAATGAAGAAGGCATCCCCCAGTTTGAAGAATCAGCTGCAAAATATGGCCTGGATGTTTCCACTTATGCTACCCAGGCCAGTTTTTTTGATTATGACCTGGATGGAGACCTGGACATGTTTTTGCTGAATCACTCTGTACACAATAATGGCACTTTTGGTAAGAAGA
>JBFKJL010000401.1:0-2287 GCA_041631795.1 Saprospiraceae bacterium
CTAATTTCTCGCCCCAATTGAGATTGGCTTCTTCATCAAAGCGCGCCTTGACCTCAATAAAAGCCGAGACCTGTTTGCCGTTTTTCACTGCACGCATGAGGGCGTCCATGATCCTTGAAATCTTGGATACACGATATTGAATGATCTTGATATGGGTCACGTCAGGGTCTACGGCAGCTTCTTCAAAAAACCGTACGACGGATTCATAACTGTGGAAGGGGAAATACACCATGTGCTCATCTTCGCGAATGGCACGGAAGTAATCTTCGGCCTGTTCAAGTGGTGTGTAGGGCAGAGGAGGAAGTGGCATTTCCTGTAAATGGTGATTGCCATAATTTGGAAATTTGAAAAAATCAAAGTTGTTATGATACCGCCCTTCGCGCAGCAGGTCCAGTTCATCGAGTTCAAAGACATGCATCAGGTATTCGATAAAATGATTGGGCATTTTGCTGTCATAGACAAACCGTGAGGTGATGCCCACATCCCTTTTGGCAATACTTTTTTTGATCTTGAGAATGAGGTCACCTTCGTACTCATCATCTATGTACAATTCAGCGTCACGTGTCAGCTTAACGGAAAAACTGTCCTTGATTTCGTAGCCCGGGAATATGTTCCTGATACTGTGGCGAACGATATCATCAAGTATGATAAGGTCTTTCCTTCCAGGCGTTTTGGTTGGCAATTCGACAAAGCGCGGAAGGGAGTGGGATGGAATGTTGACGAGTGCGTATTCGTATTTGTTGCCCGTTGGTTCTTTGGGCTTCATGACCAGGGCCAGGTATAGTGAAGCATTGTTTAAAAACGGTTTGATCTTATCTCCAACCAGGAGGACGGGTTGGACAAACGGAAGACAATTGTCATTGAAGAAGCTTTCAATAAATTGAATTTGTTCTGTGTTGAGTTTTTGCCGGCGCAGGAGGTGGATGCCTTCTTCTCTGAGGGCTGGAACGATCTGGTCTTCAAAGATATCACTAAATTCCTCGTGCTGTGAATTGACGATCTTAAGCAATTGCTGCAGAATCTCCTTCGGATCAAAATCCAGTTCTTTTTGTGTTTTCTTGCCGAGTCTGAGCAGCGCTTTGTGATTGGCGACCCGGACCCTGAAAAATTCATCGAGATTGTTGGAATAAATGGCGAGGAATTTTATACGTTCAAGCAGGGGTACATTTTTATCTTTGGCTTCCTGTAAAACGCGGTAATTAAAGGACAGCCAGCTGATATCCCTGTGGATATATGGAAACGGGTCTCTCAAAACAATTAATTTTGCTGCAAAAATAATATAATTCAATATCCGAGTATCAATTTTGAAAAATCTGACCATTTTAGATACTTTCGCAGCAATAAATTGAGCTTATGAAACAGAAAATAGTTGCAGGAAACTGGAAGATGCATACCACTTTTGATGAGGCGACCCAACTGGCGCGCAGCATTGCCAATGCCAATACGGAAGATGATGTAACGGTTATTCTTGCACCGCCATTTCCTTACCTCAAGGCGATTCATGATATGACGATGCACATTCACGGTTTGAAGGTTGCCGCCCAGAATTGTCATTATGAGGATTCAGGGGCTTTTACTGGTGAAGTTGCGGCAGGTATGCTGGCTTCATTATCCATACCTTATGTCATTATCGGGCATTCGGAACGAAGGGAATATTTTCATGAAACCGATGATATTCTTCTCACAAAACTCAGGAAAGCCCAGTCTGCCGGCCTGACACCCATTTTTTGTTGCGGTGAACCCTTGAACATTCGTGAAAGAAACACTCATGTCCAGTTTGTCAGAAGTCAGTTGGACAATACCCTTGGCCACCTGGATGCAGAAGCCGTTTCCAGGCTTATCGTTGCCTACGAACCCATTTGGGCTATAGGAACGGGTAAAACAGCCTCTTCTGAGCAGGCGCAAGACATGCATAAAGAGATCAGGTATTTCATCGAAGAGAAGTTTGGTTCGGAAGTGGCCAACAAGGTGCCTATCCTGTATGGTGGTTCTGTTAAACCCGGCAATGCGGCAGAACTTTTTGCCAATCCAGATGTCGATGGTGGCCTGGTTGGTGGAGCATCTCTTAAAGCTGAAAGCTTTTTGGAAATTATTGCGGCTTTTTAGAACATAATAAATTTGGCTCTTTCCCCACATCGCGACTGGCCGTAGTAGCCTATACCCCAGTTCAGTTCGAAAACAAGACCTGCAAAAATCGGGTTTGTCGAGGATGAACCTGATGCATAAATTGCAGGGTCGTCAACCGGGAGTCCCCTTGCAATGCCTGAGTCGTTGATGATACCTGTAA
>JBFKJL010000402.1:0-2271 GCA_041631795.1 Saprospiraceae bacterium
CGTGAACATTGAGGATCATTGTACTTGTATTATTCGGTGCAATTGAAATGGGCACCTTGAGTCCCCGGGATGGAAATGGTTTTGGCGAAAGCCATAACAATTGCTGCGTAAAATCTATTTTCCAGTTGACCTTATTGATAATGCCAGCTCCAATGATCCCATCAAGGCTGTCGCATGGCAAGAACAATTTTGTATCTATCTTGTATACCCAAGTGTCTTTAAAGACCTGGTCTCCTATCTGAATTGATGGAGTTTGGGCGCGTTCCAGCCTGGTCCGTTTGTTGTTGGCATCCGTGGCCGAAGAATAGCTTGTAAAAATCATCCCGGCCCTTTCTGCAAAACCGGCATTGACGGCACTCATTGAAAAACCGTTATCAAGGATGAAGCGTCCTTTTATGCCATTGATTTTCGCCTCCAGCACAATCAATTCCTTGAGCCGCGAAAAGGGAATTTCAGACATATCTGCCTGTGAAACAAGATTGCCGGCTTTGAAATATGAAACTGACCGGCAGCCCGACAAGGTACCCAGGACGAGAACAAAAAGCACCATGGTTCTTTTTGGACTCATCATTTTCAATATCCTATTGTCAGCGCATCGGGGCGCCGGGGGTCAGACGCGCCAAAAAGCAATCCGTCTTTAATCATTATTGATTGTGTGCTGCCCATAGCGCTCCTGGGTCTGACCTTGTGGCCCATTAGGGATAGCAATGTCCTGGTGTCCGGGCTGATGCCGGGCTCAACATAAAGAAGATCAGGATACCACTGATGATGGATCCTGGGCGCAAAAGAAGCTTCGGCAGTATTCATGTCGTGGTCTATCACATTGAGGATGACTTGTAAGACAGCAGTGATGATCCTGCTGCCACCGGGACTCCCTGTAATGAAGTACAACTCCCCGTCTTTGAAGACCATTGCCGGCGTCATTGAAGACAACGGCCTCTTGCCGGGTTGGATGGCGTTTGATTCTTCACCAATAAGCCCAAATGCATCCGGCGTACCCGGCTTTGCAGAAAAATCCCCCATCTCGTTATTCAACAAGATCCCCGTACCTTTTGCCATGATGCCAGTACCAAAGCTAAAATTCAGGGTATATGTATTGGCCACAGCATTGCCATCCTGATCGACCACTGAAAAATGAGTCGTTTCCTCACTTTCATAATCAAATGGATTGCCGGGAGCGATGTCTATAGACTGGTTTGCCCTGTTTCTGTCTATCTTATCCCTGAGCATATCAGCATAGGCTTGTGACAATATGCCTTCCACCGGTACATCCCAGTAATCAGGATCACCAAGGTATTTACTCCTGTCAGCATAAGCGAGGCGCATTGATTCAGCCATCAGGTGGATGGTCTCTGCTGAATTGTGACCGAGGTAGCCCAATGGGAAGGCTTCGAGAATGTTCAGCATTTGTATGAGATGAATACCGCCAGAACTGGGCGGGGGCATACTGACGATCTTATAATCGCGATAATCGCCCTGTACAACATTTGATTCCGCAGCTTCATAATTGTCAAGGTCTTCCAGGGTCATGATACCACCATTGGACTGGATTTCCCTGATCAGGCGATCGGCCAGTGGCCCTTTGTAAAAACCGTCATGCCCATAAGCCCTGATCTGACGAAGGCTCCAGGCTAAATCTGGTTGAACCAGGATTTCACCTTCGCAGTATGGCTGCCCATCGCTGTGAAAAAACACCTTAGCGGAAGCATCACACTTTTTTAACCGGGCTGTATATGTCAGGAGGACACGGGCCAGGTCATGGGTGACGGTAAAGCCTTTCTCCGCAAGATAGATGGCCGGATCAATGACATCTTCCAATGGCAGGGAACCATATTTCTTATGGGCAAAGAGCAACCCCGCCACAGTTCCCGGAACGCCAATAGAGTTATAGCTCTGGTTGTATTCAGCCTGATCAACACGCCCTTCACGATCAAGAAACATATCTCTGCTCGCGGCTGCTGGCGCTTTTTCCCTGTAATTGATCGCCTTTGTTGCCTGTGTTGAGGCATCGTGGACCAACATAAAGCCCCCACCTCCAATGTTCCCTGCTCGAGGCAGAACCACTGCAAGTGTAAAACCAACAGCGACAGCCGCATCAACGGCATTACCTCCTGACTTCAGGATGTCAATACCCACTTTCGTCGCTTCAGGGTGCTGGGATGCCACCATACCATTCTGGCCTATGATCGGATGATAGATCGAGTGCAAAGAATAGATGGGTGACTGGCTAAAGCCCTTAATGGAGAGAAGGATGCAAAGAGAAATAATGAA
>JBFKJL010000403.1:0-2267 GCA_041631795.1 Saprospiraceae bacterium
GCCAGAAAATTCCATTCGGTATTGCCCAGATCGGGAAAGCATTCCGCAATGAGATTGTCGCTCGCCAATTCATTTTCCGCATGAAGGAGTTCGAGCAAATGGAAATGCAGTTTTTTGTGAGGCCCGGCGATGAAATGAAGTGGTACGATTACTGGAAGCACTCCAGGATGCAATGGCACAAAGCGCTGGGAACACCGGACAGCAAGCTGCGCTTTCACGATCACGACAACCTCGCCCATTATGCCAATGCCGCTGTTGACATTGAATTTGAATTTCCGTTTGGATTCCGAGAATTGGAAGGTATCCATTCGAGAACGGACTTCGACTTGAAAAGCCACCAGGAATTATCGGGACGCAAGATCCAATACTTTGATCCGGAACTCGATGAAAGTTATATTCCATACGTTGTGGAAACCTCGATCGGGACAGACAGGATGTTCCTGGCACAGGTCTCAAACACCCTGCAGGAAGAAACGGTCCCCGACGCAGAAGGCAGGGACTCGACCCGCCTCGTGATGAAACTGCACCCGGCACTTGCGCCTGTCAAGGCTGCGGTCTTGCCCCTTCTGAAGAACGATGAAAACCTGGTCAGGGCATCAAAGGATGTTTATGACAAGATCAAGTACGTGGCCACATCTCAATACGACGAAAAAGATGCCATCGGAAGACGGTACCGCAGACAGGATGCCATTGGTACCCCTTTTTGCGTCACGATCGACCATCAGACCCTTGAAGATCATACGGTCACTGTCCGGGATCGAGATTCCCTGGAGCAAATCCGATTGCCCATAGAACAAGTGCCGGCACATGTCTCCGCCAAATCAAGATATGCCGCATTGCTGAAAGGATGATGAAGCACCCGGTGAAAGCGATCATATTTGACCTTGGAAATGTCCTGGTCGATCTGGATTTTTCCAGGGCATTCGGCAATTTCGAACGGCTCCTGGGAATTGAAATCGGCCCGGGACGACAGCCGCAGACCATCACCAATGCAGTCTTGAATTTTGAACGGGGTGAAATATCAACGGCGGCCTTTCTCGCAATCTTCAAGTCCATTAAACCCGGGATCACTGAAGAACAGATCATTGCTGCCTGGAACTCCATTATCATCGACCTTCCCGGGCAAAGGCTGGCTTTCCTTGAGGAAATGAGGCAGCATTATCCCCTTTACCTGCTGAGCAATATCAATACCCTGCATGAAGACTATCTCAATGTCATGCTAAAGCGTCAATACGGTATTGACAATTTTCCCAGCGCATTCTTCGACAAGTTTTTTTACTCCCACCATGTCGGAATGCGAAAACCGGAACCCTATATTTACGATCATGTGACGGAGCGCATCAATATATCTCCGGCAAACATTCTTTTCATTGATGATGTCAGGGAAAATGTTGAAGCTGCTTTGAACCATGGGTGGCAGGCCGTGCAGCATGACCCGGGACAGGATATTACCAGGGTTTTTGATGGTTATCTCGACAATGCTTAAAATCGAAGCTCTCAAAAAGATCAGGCGCTATTGTGCCTACCAGGACAGGTGCCATGCCGAGGTCAGGTCAAAGCTCTTGTCGATGGGTGTCTTTGGCAGCGACCTTGAGGACATAATTGCAGATCTCATCAGCGAAGATTTCCTTAATGAAGAGCGTTTTGCAAAGTCTTTTGCCCGCGGTAAATTCCGGATCAAAAAATGGGGCAAAACACGTATCAAAAATGAACTGACGAGGCGGGAAATCTCCGTGTATTGTATCAGGAAGGCCATGGAAGAAATTGAGCCCGACATCTACCTGGAGGTTTTAAATGAACTTATCAAGGCGCAGAATAAAAGACTGATTGACCTGGATGTGCCTGCCAGGATAAAAAAACTGACCGGTTTTGGCCTGAAAAAAGGATACGAAATGGACCTGGTTATTGAAGCTGTGAGGGCTGTCGTCTTTTAATTCATGTACCCCTTCCTGAAGATGATTCCTTTTTTGGCATCATAGCCCGGTTTGACACCCCTGTGGATCAGGGCCTGCTTGTAGTCATATTCCCTGGAATCAATAATGTAAATCTTGCATCCGAGGGCCTTTTCGAGTTCTTTGTGCCCATTTTTCCACAAGTAGGCGATCTCATGCGCCGTTGTATTGTAATCCTTCTTCCATTTCTTTGATATGACGATCTCGAGGGTAAAAATCCCGAACGTAAAGTCTATGATCTTCGAGGACAATCCAAAACCCACCCTGTAAAACATGTCGGTTTCGATAAAATGCTTCCTATTTATTTCATCAATA
>JBFKJL010000404.1:0-2259 GCA_041631795.1 Saprospiraceae bacterium
CATTGGTCCCTGGCACTGGACAAATTGACAGCACTAACCAAACCAGGCGGGACAATGATCCTCAGCAGTGATATCCACAAATATCCGTGGCTCAAAAAGATCTTCAGGTTATTTCCCGGGGACATCCTGCATCCGCACCAACATGGTCTGGCGGAATATGTGCATGCACTCCAGTCCAGAGGCTGGCGGATAATTCGAAAAAGGACGCTGAAACCAGGGCGGATCTTTGATTATTGGGGCGTCATCGCTCAAAAAGCTTGATGGTTTGTTCAGGAACGCGTGTCACATGTTTAGTCGAATTCAATACATCACTTTCACTTGATTGGACTCAAAACGCATTGTTTCTATAGTCAATTTTATGTCAATGCAATTATCATCGTTCGACGGATTTCTGTTTACGTTCGTCTAGACATGCGTAACATTGGACATACCCCTGTCGTATATCTTGTAAATACATTATCCTAACCATTAAAAACTAAAAAAATGAAACTTATTAAATCATGTTTAATGACCTTGACCCTGGCCGCCTTGATATCCACAATTTCATTCGCGCACAGTCCCCATGGAGAAGATCATCCGGAAGTAGAGACTAATATCACCAAATACCTTGACTCCGCAGAATTAGCCCTGCAAAAAGGATCTGTTCTCGTCATCACTAATTTCATCGTTAAGGAACACGGTGAGATATATTCTGTAGACTTCCTGGTTACTGACAACAGGGAGGTCATAATTTTGTCCAAGAAAAAAGATGATGAATACTACAGGGTATCTACATACAATCCTCAATTTGTAAAACAATATTCCGTACCCGTATCCGATATCGTGATCTAATCAATTGTGGCTTTGTGAGCACAGTTAAATGGGCAATGCACGTGCATTGCCCATTTTTTATTTTACAATTCCGTTAACGGGATTTTTAATACCTTTCATCTTAATATCATTTTGTGCAGCGTATGAATCACATCTACCGTATACCCATAGTCACATTATTATTTTTCTGCTTTATTGCAGTACCTGGTTATGACATTCATGCCCAGAATCTTTTTCCGGAACCGGGACAGGTTTTCAGGGATGATATTGTGCCCAGGATAGATGTATTCCTCTCTGCGGATGACCTGGCCAACATATTCGCCCCAGGAAATGAGGACAGCAACGAACACAAGCAGGCGACCTTTGTCTTTGACAACGGAGAAATCACGGATACGGTCTCCAATGTCGGTTTTCGCCTGCGCGGCAACACTTCCCGCTATGCACAGAAAAAATCATTTAAAATATCGTTTAACACATTTGTTCAGGGCCGGCAATGGAAGGGATTGGAGAAGCTCAACCTGAATGGCGAACACAATGACCCAACTGTGAGCAGGTCAAAACTATGCTGGGACCTCCTCAGGGATATCGGCGTGCCGGCACCGCGTGCCAACCATGTACGTCTCTACATCAATGGCGCCTACTATGGTGTATATGCCAATGTCGAACACATCGATGAAGAGTTTGTGGACAGTCGTTTTGGCAATAAGAATGGCAACTTGTACAAATGCCTCTGGCCTGCTGACCTGCATTATCTCGGAGACGACCCTGACAAATATAAATACGGGTCTGGTGACCGCAGGGCGTATGAACTTATCACCAATACCCAGGAAGATGATTATTCTGACCTGGCGCATTTCATTGACATATTAAATTCCACGCCCACTGAAGACCTGAAGTGCAACCTGGAAAGTGTCTTCAATATGGAGACTTACATCAATGCCATGGCATTTGATATCCTGTCGGGAAACTGGGATGGGCCGCTGTTCAACAAGAACAATTTCTACCTGTACAAGAACACGGAGACCGGCCTTTTTGAATACATTCCCTATGACCTGGACAATACATTTGGCATTGACTGGTTTGGCATTGACTGGGGCCTGCGCAACGTCTATACCTGGGGACATCAAAATGAATACAGGCCACTCTATTCGAGGATCCTCCAGGTGCCCGAATATCTGGAAATGTTTTCTTTCACTCTGCATTCGATTATTCAAGCGTATTTTAATGAGGAGACCCTGTTCCCAAAGATTGACCGCACGAGGGATTTGATTTCGCAGTACATACAGAATGATGCCTACTATCCCCTGGATTACGGGTTTGACCACAATGATTTTATCGATGGCTTTGAAGATCGCCTGCCTTTCAATCACACTAAAGAAGGGATTAAGTCTTATATGTCAAAACGACGCGCCGCCGCAATTAATCAAATTGTATTTTATGACATCAAAC
>JBFKJL010000405.1:0-2256 GCA_041631795.1 Saprospiraceae bacterium
CTCCGAAGGTAGCGATATAAGCCTTTGTGGTTTTTCCGTCCTCAATGGGGTGTCCGATGCGATAAAAACACAAAATATCGATGGCATTGGTTTTTACGACCTGGCCGTTGATTGGGAAGGGGACGTACTCACAAATAATGGCAACTATGGCCTCTACCCTGTCTTGTGCAATAATGTTGAGATTGATGGTTGCTATGCCCGTGGAGCAGCAGATGCCGGCATTTATGTCGGGCAATCCACAAATATCGTCGTGAAAAATTCGACTGTAACCCAAAACGTGGCCGGCATAGAGATCGAGAATTGCATCAGCGCAGATGTATACAATTGTACGATGGAAGACAACAGCGGTGGCATCCTGGTTTATGACCTTGGCAATATCACATCAATTCGCAACGGCAGCATGTGCAGGATATTCAATAATTCGATAGTCAACAACAATCACAAGAATTATTCCCCGGATCCTAATGGCCTGATCGGACGGTTACCGGTCGGCACCGGGATAATTCTCCTGGCGACTGATTCGGTAGAAATATTCGACAACACGATTGCGAGCAACAATACAGCGCCCATTGCCATGGCGAGCTACGAGTTTACCGGGGAGAACTTTGATCCGTCAACGGGCTACAACCCACGCCTAAGATATGTGGATGTCCACGATAATGTCATCACACGTGATGATACCTATCCTGAAGAACCCAATGAGGCCGCGCAACAGGTGGCCTTCCTGATCTTTGTATTGGGTGGACCCAATCCCCATATTGTCTATGACGGCATCCCTGGCCTGGGTACGATGGCTGATCAGCATTTCAGGTTTGTCAACAATGGCAACGTCATTTTCGCTAATTTCAACCTGCAAATGAACGATATGGGCCAGGCCGGAGAATATGTGGATATCGCCACATTCGCGGGCAATCAGACGACGACCATGGACGGGGTCAATTTACAGACACCAACAGGATGTAAATAATCCTCTGACATGCGCATTTCATTTTTTCTTTTGTTGGCTTGTACAAGTATCCTGATCTTGACCCATTGCAGTGATGAGGACGATATGATAGTTATCCCTGTTTCAATGGACCTTGATTCCATGCCTTACAGTTTGTTGTCCGAGTATAATCTTTTCACCGGTCCAATGTCTGCGATGACAGGCAACTCCGGTGTCCTTCCTTACGACCTGATCACGCCCCTGTTTACAGATTATGCCATTAAAAAGCGCTTTGTCTTTATGCCCCCGGGATCGACAGGTATATATGTTTCAAATGGGGATGTCGTCGACTTCCCTGTGGGCACGATCCTTGTCAAGAACTTTCTTTACGAGAATATGCTGCCGGCTATGGAAACGCGGATACTGGAAACTCGACTGCTTGTGCGCAAGCCATCCGCATGGGAGGCATACGTCTATAAATGGAATGATGCCCAAACTGATGCCGAGTTTCTACAAATAGGTCGCAAAATCCCGATTTCGTGGATGGAGGATGGTGTAGAATTGTCAACTGATTATCTTATCCCTACCCAGGAAGAATGCAAGACTTGCCACCGGTACGATGGTGATGTAGCGCCCATCGGGCCTAAGCCACAAAACCTGAATCACACCTATGATTACGGATCTGGTGAGGTGATCAACCAATTGTCCAAGTGGCAGAATGTATCATATCTCAACCAGTTATCAAACCAGATAATGGCACTTGCTGACTGGGAAGATCCTTCATTTAACCTGGAGGCACGGGCAAGGGCCTACCTTGATGTCAACTGTGCACATTGTCATAATGAGAAGGGCTCCGCCAGCAATACATCCTTATATTACAATAATGAAATCCAGGATGTGGACTTACTTGGCTTCTGCAAGACCCCGATTTCATCGGGTGGCAATGCGACCGGTGGCCATCATTATGATATTGTACCCGGCCATGCGGATAAGTCGATCCTTGTCTACAGGTTGTCATCGACGGAAGCTGAAGTGGCCATGCCAGAGCTTGGGCGCACGTTAAATCATACAGAAGGCATTCAGCTTGTCTCAGAATGGATCGACAGCCTGCCGGAGGACGCGCGGTGTGATTGATGGGACAGCAGGATGTACATTCCGTACCTGACGGCACGGAAAAAATCATCTTCTTATCACTACCGTTATTACGTCCCTACGGGACGCTGTGATCTCCTCGTTTGATATTTCACAAATTACTCCAATAACAGGTCTCACATTTAAATGAAACGTGTCTACTGTACTCGATGACCATTATAAATGATCTTAGATAATAA
>JBFKJL010000406.1:0-2252 GCA_041631795.1 Saprospiraceae bacterium
ATGCTGAGCGATCCAATTTCTCGGATCCCCGCGTCTTGAACCAGACAACTATCGATGCCAATCCCATGACGAGCAATCCCAGGCCCATACCGGCAAGGAAACCACCTGAAAATGCGTATAACAATGACCCGGCAAGCAGATTTAACAGTGCCAAAATCACAAACAAACGGGGCATTGAACCTCTTGGACTAGCCTTCATATTCTGTACCAATCCATGCAGTTAATTTCTGTCGATCTGTCAGGTGGGGCATCGTGATTTTCAGTTGATCATTTCGCTCCATTGCGCGACGGGCGGTCTGTATCGCTCCGGGGTTACGCGCCCAGGAACGACGGGCAATACCGTTGTTCACATCCCAGTCCAGCATTGACTCGATATTCAGTTGTGATTGTCTGGACCCATCTATAACCATACCAAAGCCACCATTGATCACTTCACCCCATCCTACACCTCCGCCATTGTGAAGCGAAACCCAGGTGGCGCCCCTGAAACTATCCCCTATAACATTGTGAACCGCCATGTCAGCAGTAAATTTTGAACCGTCCCTGATATTTGCTGTCTCCCGAAATGGGGAATCTGTTCCGGATACATCGTGGTGATCCCTCCCCAGCACAATAGGCGCGGAAATATCGCCCCTGGCTATGGCTTCATTGAATGCCTTTGCAATTGCAATTCGCCCTTGAGCATCTGCGTAAAGAATGCGGGATTTGGACCCGACAACTGGAATGTTCTCAGATGCAGTTCTTATCCATGTCAAATTATCCCTGAGTTGGGATTGTATATCTTCAGAGGATACCATAAGCAAGTCTTCAATGACATCGCCGGCAATGGTATCGGTGGTATCGAGATCTTCCATGGTTCCTGATGTACATACCCACCTGAAGGGTCCAAAACCATAGTCAAAACACATGGGACCCATAATATCTTCTACATAAGAGGGATACCTGAATTTGTCTTTTCCCAGGTAAATATCAGCACCTGCCACTGCCGCCTCTTTCAAAAAGGCGTTTCCGTAATCCCAGAAATACATGCCTTTTTGGCAAAGCGTATTGATCGCATCCACATGCCTTTTCAGGGATTCGCGGACAGCCATCTTAAAGGCATCCTTGTCCCGTGCCAGGAGAACTTTGGCCTCATCAAACGTATATCCCACAGGACAATATCCCATGTCGTCAATATTATGGAGTGAAGTCTGATCCGAACCGAGATGGATCAGCATGTCGCGTCCTGCCAAATACTCCCACAAGTCTACAATATTTCCAAAATAGACGAGGGAAACTGGTTCTTGCCTATCTACCGCCTGCCCCATTCGATTGTACAATAACGCCAGGTCTTCGAAGACATTTTCCTTTTTAATATAGCCATCAGCTATTCTTTGTGCAATGGCATCGGGATCAACCTCGGCAATCACCCCTACTGCCCCAGTGATCTCAGATGCTATGGATTGTGCTCCGGACATTCCCCCCAGTCCAGAGGTGACAAAAATCTTCCCAAGGAGATTATCCTTTCCAAGGTCGTTTATCCTGCCGGCATTGAGTAAAGTGATGGTTGTACCGTGCACAATTCCCTGGGGACCGATATACATGAACGACCCAGCTGTCATTTGGCCGTAACTGGTGACGCCCATCGCATTGTACTTATTCCAGTCTTCCTTCGATGAGTAATTAGGGATCATCATCCCATTGGTGATGACGAGCCTTGGCGCATTCCTGTGCGAAGGGAATAAACCCAGGGGATGGCCTGAATACAATACAAGGGTTTGCGTATCATTCATCTCTGACAGGTATTTCATCGTCAGCAGGTACTGTGCCCAGTTTTGGAAAACAGCACCATTGCCGCCATAGGTGATCAATTCCTGGGGATGCTTGGCGACTTTGGGATCCAGGTTGTTTTGGATCATGAGCATAATAGCGCGCGCAGCTTTACACCTGGCCGGATACGCATCAATAGACCTGGCAAACATGGGATATTCAGGCAGGAACCTGTACATATAAATCCGCCCATACATTTCGAGTTCCCGGTAAAATTCCATGGCCAGAGTTTCATGCATATCCTCGGGAAAATAACGCAGTGCATTTTCGACGGCAAGAAGTTTTTCGTCTTCCGAAAGTGTGTCCCTGATATTCCTGTCAGGAGCATGACTCAGGCTTTTGTCCCGGTCAATGGCTGAAGGCAGCTCATCCGGAATTCCACGGCAAATCATCTCTGTAAAAGAATTCATTATTCGTATTTTATTGTGCTTTTAAAAAGCAAA
>JBFKJL010000407.1:0-2245 GCA_041631795.1 Saprospiraceae bacterium
CCGCTATTTTATTCACAGTTGCTTGTTAATTTCACAAAAAGAAAAAGTAACAAAAAGAAAAAGTATACATAATGATAATCGTAATATGATTAATTCTTAATCTACTACAATACTAAAGGGTAAGGATGCCAACAGGAACATCTTTCAATCTCGTGCCACGAACTATTCGTGGCACGAGTTGTGCGAGTTGTGAATAATCTTTAAAACAACGAAATAAACCCAAAATGCGCCTTGGGCCGCCCAAGGTCAAAACCTGTGTCGCGTGTCCTGCCCACGGCAATCGAAAAGCTGAATAGGCCTACACTCGTATCAAAGGTGAGACCCCCGCCAAAGCCCATGGTCCAAGTCGCGTCTTGGCCGTTGGGATTGATCATGCCAATTTCCAGGAAGGGGAGGGTGAAATAGGAATTGCGGGTCAGCAACAGGCGGTACTCCAGGGAAGCAATGCCGTAGTAATTTGTAAATATCGATCCCTCGTCAAAGCCGCGGAGGATCTTGTTGCCCCCGACCTGGAAGAGTTCATTGAACAGCAGCCCCTGGTCGGAGTAGAGCCACCCGCCCTTGAGACCCAGCCCCAGGGTGGCTCTTTGTGACAGTGGCTGGAAAAACGAGAACGCACCCTCGAGCGAAAATCGAGACCCATTCAGGTCGAGGGTGTCATAGCTGTCTTCAAAACCCTCGATCCGGGTAATGGCCGAATTCCGGTGGACTTCCTTTTGTCCGGCAGTGCCTTTAAACCGGAAGCTGTACCCGCGGTAGGGATTCAGCCTGTAATCGAGCCTGGAAAAAAAGCTTTCCAGGCCAATGCCATTGACCGAGACATCGAGGGTTTCAGGGAGTCGCATGGTTGTCTTCAGGCCTACCGTATCCACATCGATGATCCGGGAAGAATTGAAATTCCACGACAGTTTGAGATAGTCCGTGGTATTGACCAGGTACTGAATGCCCAGGTCGGACACCAGCGTCTGGAAATTGAAAGCATTGCGGAGAATGGAGAGCTCCGCATTGACGGCGAAGGGCAGGTCGAGGAGGTAGGGGTAGTTAAATTTGATGTCCAGCTTCTGCTGTTCCGGCCGTAACCGCTCAAATTCGAAAAAGAGGTATTCGCCATAGCCGAGCTTGTTCAGCAATTCGGCATTGATATCGAGCGAGAGGAACAGCGACTGGCCTTCGATATTGGTTGTGGGGATGACCCCGAAAAGGACATCAAACCGGGAGGTATTCCTTGGTTCTGCAAACAATGTCAGGGTGGCGGAACGGCCAAAGAAGGAGAGGTCTGGTTCGCGCACAGATCGCAGGAAAGTCAGTTTATTCAGTTCACCGTCGATTTTAAGCAACTTGCTGTAGTTCAGGATGTCGCCTTTGTGGATGCCCAGGTAATTTTCCAGGAAGCCGGGTCGGAGGCGTACATTGCCTTCCAGGATAATAGAATCTATGGTGATGCGTGGGCCTTCATTGACACGCAGCCTGCCGGTCACCGTTGAATCCACGATCGATGCTTCCTCAATCAGGACACGCGCGAAAGGGTAGCCATTGTCCGCGAAGTGGTCCAGGATATTTTTCCTGTACACAATGAAGTTGTCGAGATCCGCAATCCGCTTCCTGCGGCCATTGCCAGGAATCAAAATGTCGTCGATGCCTTCCAGGGACAATGATGAAAAGTCGTAGCGCGGCCCTTTGTGGATGTATGCCGAGAATGCATGGTTTTCATTGTCCCTTGTGAGGGAATCAAGGGAGGCTTCCAGGTGATTGTCTTCAAGCAAGTTTGTGATCTTTGCCTCCAGGTATCCATCCATCGCCGCTCTAGAGGAAAATGACAGTGTATCTGCGGCCCTTTGTCCATTTTCCACAACGCTGACCATGAAAGCGTTTTGGCCGTCAAGGCCATGCCCGATAAAGAGAAAAACCATTATGCCTAGTCTGCGCAGGAACAAAAACATAGCTTTGTAATGTAAATATAAACGAGTATGGCAGGTATTTATGTGCATATTCCTTTTTGCAGGAGGGCATGCCATTATTGCAATTTCCACTTTTCGACCTCCCTGCGTTTTAAGGATGATGTCCTCAATGCCATCGAAAGGGAGATGGCGATGCGGAGGGGCTACATTGATGATAATGTGTCCACGATCTATTTTGGTGGGGGCACGCCGTCCCTGCTCAGTGTAGTCGAGCTAAACCGCCTGCTCAGCAGGATCCATGCCTTGTATGATGTGGATGATGCCGTGGAGATCACCCTGGAAGCCAA
>JBFKJL010000408.1:0-2226 GCA_041631795.1 Saprospiraceae bacterium
CTTTACACAGTTCTATGACCAATCCACGAGTGATTCCAGGCAGGCAGGTGTCAGCATGCGGAGTCATGACGGTACCATTTCTGATCATGAAAATGTTTGTCCCGTTCAGTTCAGAGGCAAATCCGCCTTCATCCAGCATAAGTGCTGCATCAACTCCTGCGACATTGGCCTGGATTTTCGCGAGAATATTGTTGATCAGGTTATTATG
The DNA here is from genome assembly GCA_041631795.1 of Saprospiraceae bacterium. Classification (GTDB taxonomy): domain Bacteria; phylum Bacteroidota; class Bacteroidia; order Chitinophagales; family Saprospiraceae; genus JBFKJL01. The sequence continues at coordinate 209 of JBFKJL010000408.1, forward strand.
ATGAATCTTTGAATCGAGGTGTCCTGGGCTGTTGCGCCTGATCGATGAAGTGATCACAGTAATACCTGAATTATTGTCATATACTGGAGGTTTCCATTCCGGCAGGATGATGAGTGTGGGCCCCTTTGTATTAAGACGCGGATCCATGCCAGACGTGATTTTTTCACCCCTTGTCAATGTCAGCCGAATGTGTACGCCATCGGACATGTTGTTTGCGGAAAGTGTTTTAAAGAGCTCTGTCCTGATGTAATTGTTGGAAGGGATCGCTGTAAACATCATTGCATGAGCGGAATCCAAGAGTCTGTCCAGGTGCCGTTGGAGGCAAAATACACCTCCATTATAGACTCTCAACCCCTCCCAAACGGCATCTCCCCCCTGGACGACACTGTCAAAAACGGAAATTCCGGCTTCCTGCCTGGGAAAAAGTTCCCCATTAATATTGATCAGGATATTCTCGTTCTTCTTATTGAATGTTTGAAGCATTTCAGGCTTTTATTGCAAATTGGTAAAGATAATCATAGAGTGGCAAGGCTTCGTCAAGCAATGGCACCAGGTATTCAGGGAAAGTAGAAATATCGTACTCTTTGGGTGAGCCAAAACCTGTAGAATCATGGACGGTCCGATACCAGTAGCGCGCCCACACGCCATCTTCCGCTCTTGGTCCTTTTGGCCAATGCAGCATAAATTCTGAAAATGGGATGTCCAAACTGGTACACAGTTCATCCAGAACCTTTCGGGGATTCTTTAATAATTCATGTGCATCGAGAACAAGGGCTCTGCCGTGACCTGCGCGCACCTGGTCAAAAAGTTTCTTTTCAATATCTAGCCCAATATCGCGCATACAGGGAGAGGGGATCACCTGTGAATAAGAGTGGATCAGGGGAGCGGGGTGCCTGATCAGAAAGATGTTGTCCAGTTTATTCATGAAGATGGTATCCAGATCGAACAGGTGATGGACCATAGTCTTGATGAAAAGGATTTTCTTATGGAGGGGCCCAAAAAAAATATTCCTGAGAACATTTTCTGCAAGGGTGTCCTGGGAGGCGATGATCTCACGTTTACCCGGATGATCGATATTGGTCCTTGACAGGTAACAGGCATATAACGGTTCATCCACGATCTCTGTATCCGGGCGATTGCCAAAAGCATACATTAATGCTGTAGAGATATTCCTGGGTCCCGAAATCAGGTGGATTCGTTTCATGCAAAATTTTCAGGATTAAGCGACTCACCAGGGTGCCAATACAGTTTCTCGAAATCCTGGACCTGGTTGTTTTCAATGACGACACCCTCATTTTGGAGGAGTTCCTCCATGATTGTCGGTGTGGGAAATTGATTTCGGCCTGTGAGCTCACCTTTCCTGTTGACTACTCTGTGCGCCGGAATGCTGAAATGCTGGCAATTATTGAGGGCCCAGCCAACCATACGCGCAGAGCCAAGGGCGAGGAAGTCAGCGATTGCTCCATATGTCGTGACACGGCCAAATGGAATGGATTCAGTGACCTTATAGACTTTTTGAAAGTAAGAATTGCCAGCCATCACATGCCCAATTGACTTATGCGTATTTTGAAATATATTTTTTTAAAGAATTAAGTTGGCTCTTTGTCCCCAAAACGATAAAACTTGTTTCATTTTCAACACGTGTATCCGGATCGGGATTGACAATGTACTTGCCATCAGATGATTTTACGGCAACAATGCTGGTGCCAGTCATAGACCGGATATTCAGGTCCCGAATTGTTTTTCCTATGCAATTACTTTTTGTGCCGTTAAAATCTATTTCTTCATATCGGATATCAGAGATCGTTTCATTGGTAATGAGGGAGAAAAACTCCACGGCATTGGGTTTGCTCTCCAGGGTTGCCATGAAATAACCACCTATTTGCGTTGGCATAATGATGTGGTTTGCACCACCCAATTTCAGCTTTTCAACGGCTCGCCCATGAACAGCGCGACTGATGATATTGATTTTGGGATTGAGCTGCCGTGCTGCCATGACAGTGAAGAGATTTTCTGTA
>JBFKJL010000409.1:0-2224 GCA_041631795.1 Saprospiraceae bacterium
AGAAACAGACGACTTTGCTGGCCAACAATGTCCGGCAAACCTTATCTTTCGATACAGAAACACAAGTGTACAGGACCCATGCCCGCATCAAGGCCGAAAAAGAACTCATAGATCACCAATTGAAGGAAAAGCTTGAAGCGCTGAAGCAAAAGCCTTATGATTTTAAAGGAGCGTTTTGATAGTTTACAGTTTGTAGTTTACAGTTTGTAGTTTATAGTTTTTTGTGAGTCGTCACAACGGAGGCAAAGCCTCGTTTGAGGACTCTGATTTTGATCCAAAAATGTGTAAATTTTCGTCTCTTTTATCTTTTGTATGAGCGATGAGAGCATTTATTACCTATGTATATATCACCGTCTTTCCATGCGTCCTTTTAAGTCAACTGACCTTTGTCGTAAAGTCCTATCAGGGAGAGTTAAAGGACAATGAACACATTTATATTGCCGGGAACTTCCAGGGATGGAACCCGGGTGATGACAAATATGCCATGACCGGATCGGATACGTTTTATACCCTGACGTTCAATCCTGATCCCGGACGACTTGAGTTCAAATTCACACGGGGTGACTGGGCACGTGTAGAAGGAACTGCCGATGGCAAATCGATACCAAATCGAAAATATAATTATCCCGGGGGACTGGATACTCTTGTCCTGGAGATCTCGGGGTGGGAAGACAGGGAAGGGATGGTCAGTACGGCGGCAAGCAATGTCATGGTGTGGACAGATTCCTTTTACTTTCCAAAGCTGGATCGCTATCGCCGGATTTGGGTGTATCTGCCGCCGGATTATGAGACGTCAGAAGAACATTACCCAGTCCTGTATATGCATGATGGCCAAAACATTTTTGACGCTGCAACCTCTTATGCAGGAGAGTGGGAAGTGGATGAGACGTTGAATGCACTTTTCGAGGCCGGTGATGACGGTTGTATTGTTGTGGCGATAGACAATGGGGGAGATGAAAGAGTGGATGATTATGCACCGTGGGAACATAAGAAATATGGAGGGGGCCGGGGGGATGCTTATATCCATGATCTTGTGTACACCCTGAAGCCCGACATGGATCGCACTTTCAGGACCAAGCCCGAGAGTGAATACACAGGCATCATGGGCAGTTCAATGGGAGGTTTGATCTCATTGTTTGCAGGCCTTGCACACCAGGATGTGTTCGGCAAGGTGGGTGTGTTTTCGCCGTCCTATTGGTTTTCAGACGAATTGTATGTATTTGCCGGTGATAGAAAAATGACGTGTCCACAGCGGATCTATACCGTGGCAGGCAGGCGCGAAGATGCAGGGATTGAGAGGCTGATAAAGAAAATGGAAAAGACCCTTCTGAGGAATGGTTATCGGAATACTGACATGGAAACGATCCTTTGTGATGATGGGACACACAGTGAGTGGTTTTGGGCACGGGAGTTTACAGGAGCCTACCTTTGGCTGTTTGAGGATGGTTTTGGCCAATGAAACTCCCCGGGGATTTTGTCTTGACATCCGGGTTATTCTAAAACCATTTACTGATCATGTCCTTGTTTATGGGCTGACGTACAAGGGCAATCAGATGGCGATGCTTGTGAACGTTAATGATGAAGCTGTTTTGGACATCGTTTTGGCTCACCCACACAAAGAGATGAAGCAATGCCTTTTTGTTTTAAAAAAAATATTCAGGATATTTAGATTTCGAATCATTCATGCATGGAAGCTTATGCCACAGCCCTGACCTATGCCATTCCCGGCTTTGTTCTTTTGATCATCATTGAGGCATTGGCCGGAAATTACATGCACCGGAAGATCAACAAGTCTGCCGACGTGATTTCCAGTTTGAGCTCAGGCATGACAAATACTCTCAAAAGTTTGCTGGGGTTATCAGTAGTCATTGTCTCATATGAGTGGATGGAAAAATCATTTGGGGTGTTCGATATTCAATCCACCCTGTGGCTGTACGTCCTGGCCTTTATCGGCGTCGATTTCGCCAACTATTGGTCTCACCGGTTCAATCATGTGATCAATGTGTTTTGGAATCGCCATATCGTCCATCACAGCAGTGAGGAATTTAATTTATCATGTGCCTTGCGACAAGAAATATCGGCTATTGTGGGCGTCTATTTTTTTCTATACATCCCCTTGGCCCTGGTAGGCATACCCGCAATGGTCGTGGCGGTCATTGCACCCATTCATCTGTTTGCCCAATTCTGGTACCACACGCGATTGATCGGGAAGATGGGCTTCCTG
>JBFKJL010000410.1:0-2216 GCA_041631795.1 Saprospiraceae bacterium
AAAAAAACGACAATACCCGGTTGAGGATCTTTGTGAGCAATATACTCGAGGCCTTTCAGGCAAGCACTGCCATACCCCTGCCGAAGGGAATGCACAACAGTGGCTCCATGTTGTTGAGCGCGTTTGACAGTCTCATCAGTACTGTTATTATTGCATACCACGATTTCCCTGACCAGGGATTTCGGTATGGCATCGAGGACTTTGCCAATGGAAGCTTCCTCGTTATAAGCGGGTATAACGACATCTACAATTGTATTATTCTTTTTCAGATCCTTCAGAATTTCACGGACGTTGTTGGCGCTTCTGATAATTTTGTCATTTCAACACATAATTATAGTCAATTACGACTATATTCCCTCATTTTTTAAAATAGAGTACGTTCAGGGACGTTTGAAACACGATGGTCGAACAAAAATTCTTGTTGAAGACACCGATATTTTACTTTTTAGGGATGGTCTTTTTTCTATCCTGTCAGAAGGAATCGTTTGTGAATTCGGGTCAGATCGTGCTCGGATTTTCAACAGATACGCTAAGGTTTGACACTGTGTTCACTGAGGTGGGATCAATCACGCGTTCTTTCAAGGTGTATAACCATGGTGATGAGCACATCTCGATAGACAGGGTTGCCATCCGAGATGGGAGCAAATCTTTTTTCAGGATCAATGCCGATGGTATTGCGGCCCCTGTCATCGAGGATCTCAAAATCCTTGCTGGTGACAGCATCTATGTTTTCGTGGAGGTCACCATTGATCCGGATATGCCGCTATCAGTCAGCCCCTTCATCATAGAGGATGCCATCCGTATCCGCGCCGGTGATTCTGAGTATTCGGTCATCCTGGAAGCCTGGGGACAGAATGCCCATTACATACCGGACAGATACAGTAACAGCAGGCTGACCTATTATTCATGTGCTATGGGGCAGTGGGAATGGAACGACGAGAAACCCTATGTCATCTATGGGTCTCTCGTGATTGACAGTTGCCACCTCATCATGCCTCCCGGGACAAGAATTTATGTTCACGGTGGCATTGCCATCAATGAGCTTGGTGTCTACAATGACGGCCTTTTAATCCTCCTGGAGAATGCCACTTTGACGACCAATGGCACTCCTGAGGCGCCTGTGACTTTTCTCTCGGACAGGCTAGAGGAGGCATTTGAAGATGTGTCCGGGCAGTGGTCGGGAATCATCCTGGGAAAGAATTCAAAGGATAACGAATTAAATCACACTGTCATCCGGCACTCCAGGGTAGGCATCAGTGTGGACAGTGCGGCTTCCGTTTTCATGAAGGCCTGTGAATTAGGATATATTGCCGGACACGGCATTTCTGCCCGTCATGCCAATATTTATGCAGAGAACACATTGATCTATCAGACCGGGCTCAATGGTATCCAACTGGGTTACGGCGGTAATTACAACTTCAATTATTGTACTGTGGCCAATTATGACAACCAGGAGACAGCGCTATTTGCCAGCAATTTCACGTGTTCAGATCCACTTTGTCTTGACCAGGTCTATTTGAACACCCTGAATGCCCATTTCACCAATTGCATCTTTGTCGGTAACAGCCAGGATGAACTTACCCTTGTGGATGCGACCGAGGGTGCAGATCCCGGCACCTTTAACTATCATTTCAGAAACTGCATCGTCGAAGTGGATGACCTCCTGGCCCCTGATCGTTTTCCCAATTTTTTCGATAATTGCATTGATTGCATCAACACGCAATTTGGTGACACCTTATTTATCGACCAGGATACCTATGATTTCCACCTCGATACCATGTCCATAGCCATTGACAAGGCAGTGCCCCTGCTTTTGCCTGTTTCGGACAAGGACGGTTTGCCTCGTGAAACTGATTTCCCCGATATAGGATGTTATGAATTCCAGAAATGATCACGCCTTTTCGATCCCGTAATACCTTCTCATTTGTACAGAGCTGAGCAGGATAAAGCCTACCACGAAGAATATGGCGATGGTCAGGACGGAATAACGCATATTATGAGTCAGTTGGTTCACAATGCCGAAAACGAAGGTGCCTGAAACAACGGCAACCTTTGTCAGGACATCATAAAAACTGAAATAGGATGTCAGTTCATCCCTGTTCTCATCGATCATTTTTGAATATGAGGATCTTGAGAGGGACTGTATCCCGCCAAGGACCATACCTACAAATCCTGCCAGGATGTAGAAGAAAGTCTTGCCGGTCGTGAGGTAGGCG
>JBFKJL010000411.1:0-2215 GCA_041631795.1 Saprospiraceae bacterium
TCAACTTACATAAATCCACATCTCCATACCAGACATGGCCTTTAGTGGGGGCCAGCAGACCCACAAGGATCTTGAGCAGGACAGTTTTGCCGGCACCACTTTTACCGATGATGAGGTTCGTTTTACCTTGCTCAAATGTGAAGTTGATCCCATTGAGGACCTGGAGGTCTCCGAATGACTTGAATATGTTCTCTGAGCGTATCATCAGGATGTGAGTACAACTGCAATGATATAATCAGCGACCAGGATCATAATGATGCCGTAAACAACTGCACGTGTACTGGCGCGCCCTAATTCTATACTACCGCCTCGGACAAAATAGCCCTGGTAGCAGGCTATGGATGTCAGTATGTAGGCAAAAACAAATGCCTTGACAAACATCATGGTGACGTTATTGGGATCAAAAAATGACCTGAGCCCTTTGACGAATTCCTCGTGTGAAAATGATCCTGAATAGATCGTTGCAATATACCCGCCCATAATGCTGATAAATGCAGCAACACTCACCAGGAGCGGAATGACCAAAACTGCAGCCACCAGTTTGGGTAATACCAGGTAAGAAGATGTATTGACACCCATGATCTCCATGGCATCGATGTGTTCTTTTTGCCGCATGCCGCCCAGTTCCGAAGCAATGTTGGATCCAACCTTGCCGGCAAGGATGATGGACGAGAAGGTGGCGGCCAATTCTATGATCGACATGTCCCGAACAATGTATCCGATGTAATAGGAAGGAATGAATGTCCCATCGAGCTGGTATATGAACTGGACGGCTGTTACCGCACCGATAAATATGGAAACAACAAGAATGATCATCAGTGATCCAACACCGATATCATACATTTGACGGATCGTCTCCCTGTAGTACATGTACCAGTTTTCCGGCCATCTGAATATTTGTCGATGCCAGATGATGTATTTGCCCAGGTGATCAAGTAATCGGAATACAATCATAACTTCCCGCAAAAGTAGTTGATTCGCGGCAATAGTCTTAAATTATTTATTTTCGAGTTTTAAGAGGATAAAACAAGTACAGGTACAAATATGAAGAATGCTGTTATCACGGGAGCCACCAAGGGAATTGGCAGAGCCATTGCCGAGGAATTTGTCAGACACGGTTACAACCTTTGTATCTGCAGTAGAAGTCACGAGGATCTTGAAGAAGTGAAAGGCCATTTGCTGGAAGTCAATCCGGAAATTCGCATTCATGTCAGGAAGGCTGATTTAAGCCAAAGGGAAGATATTTATTCCTTCGCGCGGTTTTCCAGGGAATCCCTGAAAAGCATAGATGTCCTGGTCAATAATGCCGGACTGTATTTGCCTGGCAAAGTGACCGAAGAAGAGGATGGCGCATTGGAAAAACTCATGCACACTAACGTTTACAGTGCATACTACCTGACAAAAGGATTGCTGTCTTCTATCATTGAGGCGCATGGGCGGATCATAAACATGGCGTCCATTGCCAGTTTGATGGCCTATCCCAACAGTGGATCGTACAGCATTTCAAAATTTGCCCTTCGTGGTTTTTCCATGGTCCTGCGCGAAGAACTTAAGGCCAAAGGGGTAGGGGTCACCACCGTGATGCCCGGGGCTACATGGTCCAATTCATGGGCAGGTGTTGAGCTCCCCTATGAGCGGTTGATGCCTCCGGAGGATATAGCCAAAACAATTTATAATTGCGTTCAAATGAGCCCGTCTACAGTTGTCGAGGAGATCATCCTGCGGCCTCAGCTGGGTGATCTTTAGATTTCATTATGTGCTTAGTCAGCTATATTCCGGGGCAAAACGGTGTCTACATTACATCAAACAGGGATGAGAGTCCACTCCGTGGCAGAAATGTTCTCACAACTGATTCGATCAATGGGACAAGAGTGTTATATCCAAAGGATATGGCAGGGGGATCATGGTTCCTGACAAGTGCGTCAGGGCATGTATTTGTGGTGTTGAACGGGGCTTTTGTCAAGCATAAACGCCAGCTGCCCTACAGGATGAGCCGGGGAATTATGATTAAAAAAATTCTTGAATTCGATTCGGTTAAAGCTTTTGTAAGAGATTTTAATTTTTCAGGGATAGAGCCCTTTACGATAGTTTTGTTCCATAAGGATCAACTCCTTGAATTGCGCTGGGATGGAAGTCACAGGTTTATCGAGATCCTCAATCCTACTGATCATCATGTGTGGTCCTCATGCACACTTTACGATGATGAAACAGCTCA
>JBFKJL010000412.1:0-2201 GCA_041631795.1 Saprospiraceae bacterium
ACTGTATGAAGAAAAAATCTCTGCTTTGGGCCATTGATAAAGAAAACCTCCCGAAGTCATTTCTTTTTGGCACAATGCACGTCAAAGACCCAAGGGCATTCGTTGTCACTGATTCAGCAGTCCATTGCCTGGAGCGGGTCGACCGTTTCTACGCTGAAATCAATCTCGATGAAGCAGGTGCGGAAATCCCGCCTGATGCATACAACATGCCATCTGGTACGACGATCAAAGACCTTTTAGGGACCAGGAAATACCTGAAAACTAAACATATCTTGGACAAGGCCTACAATATTGACCTGGATACCATTGACCGAAGGTATCCTTTGATGCTTGTCAACGTCATGATGGAGAAGATCCTGAGTGCCCGATATCCCCTGCCTCTCGATATGTACTTGTGGAAATTGGCTGCGGGGAGACATCTGCATTGCGATGGGCTGGAGACGGTGGGGGAGCAATTGACACTGCTTAAAACGATGGATCTTGACACCCAGCGTAAAATGCTGATTGAAGCGGTTCGAAATGTGAAAAAATTAAGAAAAGACTCTCTAAAGGCTATTGAAAGTTACGAGGCCCAGGACATTCACCACCTTTACCGAATGACACGGAAGTCCCTGGGAAAGTTGAGACATACATTGCTATATGACCGCAACATCGTCATGGCAAAGAGAATTTGCATGCATCTCGACTACGCTTCATTTTTCGCTGTAGGTGCGGCTCATTTGTCCGGGGAAAAAGGGATCCTTCACCTGTTGAAACGACAGGGCATCAAATTGAGACCTTTATAGAACAATTACTGCCCTTCTTCTATTTATTATTCGTTTTAATACCTGATTGCAGACCTTTGATCAAAATGATGACTTTTAGATCTATTTGTGTTACAGTCTTACTCTTTGTTGCGGGAAGCACAATCTTTGGTCAGACAAAATTTACCTTGAGTGGCTCCATCAGGGATGCAGAGTCCGGAGAATTGCTCATTGGGGCCAATGTGTACAATGGAGACGATCCAATCCAAGGTGTTTCGACAAACGCCTATGGATTTTTTTCACTGAGCCTTCCTGGAGGTCGTTATCCTTTTGTCATATCTTATCTTGGGTATGAAACTTTGATGGACACCATTCTTCTGAATCAAAATATCCAGCGTGATTACGAATTATCAGAAGGTGTGCTGATTGAAGCAGTGACTATTTCAGCCGAAGAAGAGGATAAAAGGAAGAATGTCCAGGGAACGCAAATGGGGTTTGTGGAATTGCCTGTCGAAAATGTCAAAAAGCTACCAGCCTTGCTGGGCGAAGTGGATATTCTCAAGGCCCTTCAATTACTGCCAGGTATCATGTCCTCGGGGGAGGGGACATCAGGCTTTTACGTCCGGGGAGGAGGGGCCGATCAAAACCTTGTTCTGCTGGATGAAGCCGTGGTCTACAACACAGGGCATTTGCTGGGTTTCTTTTCGGTTTTTAATGCCGATGCCATAAAAAATACAACCCTGATCAAGGGAGGCATTCCCGCAAATTATGGCGGGCGCATTTCTTCCGTTGTCGATGTGCAAATGAAAGAAGGGAACAACAGGCGATACCAGGTTGATGGTGGCATCGGGCTGATCTCCTCGCGTCTCACCATACAGGGACCGATCAGGAAGGAAGAAAGTTCATTTATTGTTTCCGGTCGGCGGACCTATCTTGTGGACTTGATCCAACCATTGCTGGACGATGGTGACTTTGCGGGATCCAATTATTACTTCTACGATCTTAATGCCAAGTTCAACACGCGTTTGACAAAGCGGGATAAAATTTTTCTCAGTGGATATTTTGGAAGGGATGTGCTCAAATTCAGACAGGAAAACAGGGACTTCCGGTTTGATCTTCCCTACGGAAATCAAACAGCCACACTCCGGTGGAATCACTTGTTTTCAGACAAAATGTTCATGAATCTCTCCGCCATTTATAATGACTACAAATTCAATTTTGATGGTGAGCAGGAAGATTTCGTCATAGGAGTCTTTTCAGGGGTAAGGGATTGGAACTTTAAACTGGATTTTGATTACTTCCCCGATCCCAGGCATAACTTCAAATTTGGGATCAATTATACCTATCACAAAATGAGTCCCAACATTGCCAATGCCACTAATGGCGAAACCGAATTTGAAACGTCTTTCGACCCAAAGTACAGCCAGGAATTGGCAGCTTATGTGCTGGATGATTTCA
>JBFKJL010000413.1:0-2127 GCA_041631795.1 Saprospiraceae bacterium
ACAGTCAGTCTAAAGCTTGAGTTCTCCCCCTTTGATTTAGACATGATCCATTTTAAACTTTCCAATATTGTTTGTAGTGTATGACACAAGAAACGCACATTTCGGGATATGAGCAACACCAAATCAAAGGTCGATGAGGAGGAATGTTCAATAATTTAATTGAAACGTCAATACAGGAATAATCCCGGCCTGGAATTTATCCTCAAAGACGGCATCGTGATAATTCCAGATTTCTCCACGCGTGTTCTTGATGTTCAGAATGTTCTGCACATCCAGAGAAAGCGTCCAGGTCCTATCAAGAAAATTCTTTCTGTAGGCTAACCTGACATCCGTCCTGAAATAATCCTTGTTTTTCCGCGTCAGTGAACTCGCCTCGTCAGCTGAATATTCTTTTAACCGGATCGTTGATTCATTATCCGGTGGTTTATAACGTTGACCTCCAAAAATGAGATTCCTGAATCCCAACTGCAGAGAATTGCTTTTCCTCAAGGTCAGCTCCTTCCCCATCATGACGCTTGTATTATATCGTGTATCATAACTTGAGCTATAAAAAGGTCCATCACCAATGGCATATTCCGATCTGAAAAGTGATCCGGCGACGATAAAGAAAAGGCCATTTTCAAAGTATCTTTCAGCGGTCAGGTCGACACCATAATTTCGCCCTCGACCCGTATTGACAAGAGCGTATTTAGAATAACCGACAAGGTCATTGAGCATCCAGTATTGTACCCCAGTATTCCGAGCTACGGGGATATGTCTGAGCCGCTGAATATACCCCTCCACCGTGATCTTGTAGAGGGATCCCGGGCGCACAGTATATCCCAGGACCATCTGGTCCGAACGCATCAAACCAAGCTTGTCATTATTTTCTTGTGTAAAATAAGTCCCAATTGGCACCATTTGAGAAGTCAGACCGGCGGCCACAGTGATATCAGAACGGTCCGAGACTGCATACTTTAAGGACAACCTTGGTTCCGCGCTCAGGGTTTCAGACAAACTGAGATATAATAAATGGAGGCCTCCATTGACCAGGAGCCGGGGCAATGGTTTGATTGATCCCTCCATATACATTTGAACAAGCTGTTGACCACCCAAAACTTCTTCATGATCCAGGTAATTAATATATGTCCTGGTGCTTCTTTCATATTCCCTGCACCTCAGATTGTACCCATACAGCTGTATTTGCATTCCCGTCTTGACATAAATATGAGGCTGCATTTTTCGGCTGTACTCAAAGGCGCTGATCATACGGTTTGTCGTATAAGATTCATCAAGGAGCAGGTCTGCCTCAAAGACTGTATTGACTGTATCCTTGTAATGGGTAATGTGATCACTCATAAAAGCCAGTTTTAGCTTGAGGTATGATTTCTCATCAATAAGGTGGGTGAAACTCATGCCGCTTGCAGCCATTCGCGTATTAAAGTCTGTATAGATCTGGTGATCAAATTCATACCATTCCGCTGTGTTCTCTACCGGATAGTGCACTTCAGAACTTAATCCCCCGATCCCCCATACCTGGAAAATTGTGGAATTGTCTGCTGAGGGAAAATAAAGATGAAAGGCCAGGTCAGAGAAAGTGTTGTCTGTTCTTTCATTGATGAAATGAAAACCCGCCGCATTGAGAAGTCCCAGCGTGGAGTATCTGACATTTGCGAGGAATGAAGATTTTCCTTTCTCAATCGGCCCTTCCGCCATGAGATCCAAGCCCAAAACACCTGCACGAAGAGCAAAATCATGGTCATCCTTGTTGCCCTTCCTGAACCTCATATCAAAAACGCCTGACAAGGCATTGCCGTATTCGGCAGGCGGTGCTCCGTAAATAAAATCGGAATTGGTAAGCATGTTAACAGAGAATATACCTACTGCTCCACCTGAAGACCCTCTGCGTGCCAAATGGTTAGGGTTTGGTATATCTATACCTTCCAGGCGCCATAAAACACCAACCGAGGAATTGCCCCTGATGATGATGTCATTGTCAAGATCATTTGTCGACTGAACACCGGCAAAACTGACCGCCATGCGCGAAGGATCAGCGACACTGCCAGCATAGCGCTCTGTCTCTTCTACAGAAAAAGAACGACCACTGATCAACACCATCTCATTGAGCGCGTCATTGTCCTGGGCACC
>JBFKJL010000414.1:0-2068 GCA_041631795.1 Saprospiraceae bacterium
AACTCTGAACTCTAAACTCTTAATTCATCCTAACCTGTATCACAAAAGCGGACAAGATCGTGAGAAATCCAACCGCCAATACGGCGTAGGACAAGCCAAAAGCATCAGAGATCACGCCGGATAGTATTGCCCCAATCGCATAACCCAGGTCGCGCCACAACCTGAATACACCAATGCTTTCTGCTCTCTGTACAGGGTGCGTATTCCTGGCGATAACCACAAAAAATGTAGGGTATACCATGGCGGTACCTACGCCAAGAACTACACTCAGAAGGATAAATACGGACATCGACGCCGTCCCGATAAACGCCATGATTGCCAGCCCCTGGAGGAGCATACCCCAGAACAATATTTTCTTCGTAGAATAGATATCTGCCATCCTCCCTGTCAGAAGTTGAGTGATCCCCCACACGGAAGGATAAACAGCTGTAACCAAGCCTATTTCTTTATGGGCGAAACCACTGGTCATCAGTAATAAGGGTAAAAGGCCCCATATCATGCCATCATTCAGATTATTCACGAGCCCAGCCTGCGTGGTTGCGCTGAGATTTCGGTGCCTGAAAGTCGTGTCTGAAAAGATATTCTTCAAATAATCAGAAGAATCATCCGAAGCTTCAAGTGTTACATGATGAAATGTATCCTTAACCACTAATATTGAGATAATTAAACCCAGTACAGATAAGACTATTCCAAGGTAAAAAGGATATGGTCTCAAGCCATAGGCATCTGCTATCCATGCCGTGACAAATGTCACCAAACCCACAGCGAAATACCCTGAGAATTCATTAAGTCCCATCGCCAGGCCTCGGTCCTTGTCACCAACCAGGTCAATTTTCATAACGACTGTGCTTGACCATGCCAGTCCCTGGTTGACACCAAGGAAAATATTTGCAAAAACGACCCAGTTCCAGGAGGATGCGTACATCAGGATAAAAGGAACGGGAAGGGCAAAAAGCCACCCAATGACCAACAACTTTCGACGTCCCACAGCATTGGCCCACCGGCCGGCAAAGTAATTTGCTGCCGCTTTGGTCACACCAAAGGCAATAATGAATGAAAGAATCGCTGTATGCGACTCTATCCCAAACACCTCTTCACCAATCTCAGGCAGAATCGACCGTTCAAGCCCAACCATTCCCCCTACAAAGGCATTGACCAGGACCAAAGTCCAGAACTGGAACGCATTTTCACGCAAGCCGAGCCGCACCTTATTCTTCACCTATTCCGTCTTATTATGCATTCCCGATGACAGCGTATAGTTGCCATCTTCTTGCGGAACGATCTCAAAATAAAAGGCTGTGGGAGCCTTGTAGTCACCATAAGACCGCACGCCCTGCATATCGCACTGCATATTGTAAATCCTGATCTTCCCCTCCTTTTCAGCAACAGTATAAAAGCCTTGTGCAAACCATTTCATGCGGTCGACTAGATAAGGATCGAGACCGTCCAACAAATGGTCATTGATCTGAAATTGATGGAAATCAATATTGTTTTTTCGCAGGGTGTTGTATTGACCAATATAGAGATTCGACTTGTCCTTGGCAACACCATACCACACAGTATTGCCAAATGACACAGGCACTGTCAGCAATCGAAATGAAGGAATATCCTGTTCCTCAAGTTGATCGTAAAACTCGTACGCCACATTATTTTTGTTGGCCAGGGTAAACAACAAATAAATGGAACTCATCACCAAACCTATCTTATTTGGAAGGCCACTTCTGGATTTACTCAGTTGCTTCATCCTTAAACTCACAAAAAGGCCTATAATCAGAGGCAATGTGTACACCGGGTCAATAATGCTGATGCTGTCAAAACTGACCCTCCAGTCTGTAAAAGGCAAGAACAGAAGTGTTCCATATGTTGTAAAGGCATCCAACAGGATGTGTGTAAACAGAGCCAGCCAGGCAAAAAACCACAATTGAACTGCAGGTACGGTGCGCGTCCATTTGATCTTTTTCAAAATATAGACAAGGAGAAAAGCTGCAGCCAATGTAAAAATGATAGAATGGCTGTATCCCCTGTGCACACTGATCCGCTGTAAATCAGAATAAAATGGAATGAGCAC
>JBFKJL010000415.1:0-2003 GCA_041631795.1 Saprospiraceae bacterium
GAACGGGTGGTCTGCCGGAAAAGCACTTTTGCCCTGGAGGGTCGTTGCCACAGGTGCAACCAACATTGTGGCAATGGCTTTTGAATGGACACTGGCATCCACGGCGCCCCACCCTACAAATATGCCAGGATGCTTTGCCTCCATCAGCATATCGACTGCCTTTTTGATCATATTAATATCCAAATCTAATCTCTCATTCTTTTTCACATATGGCTTCAAGCTTTCAGCCTCTCCTTTAAACAACTGGATATTCACCGGGATCTCCACGAACACGGGCCCTGGTTCACCTGAAGTTGCCAGGTCGTATGCTTTATAAATGGTTGGGATCACTTCGTTGTGATCTTTCACCCGAAAAAAGCCTTTAGTGATACCCCCTACAAGCTTCTCCTGGTCCAGTTGGTGCAACTGATAATACCTCCCACTATCTGTCCTTGTCCCTCCGCTGATGATAAGCATCGGGATGCCATCGAGATAAGCCTCCCCTATCCCGCTCATGGCGTGGGTCGTGCCAGCTGCCGGTACGATGACCAGGGTGCCTATGCTGTCAGATGTCCTGGACACGCCATCGGCCATAAACGAGGCCCCGCCTTCGTGGGTGACCAGGACAGGTGTGATCTGCTGGCTGCTGTTAAGACCATCATAAATTTCAGTATTGTGTACGCCAGGTATGCCAAAGGTGTATTTTACACCTATTTGCTCAAGGGCAAAGACAGCCAGTTCTGCACCTGTTTTTTGAATGCTCATAATTTTTTTCCGTTAATTGAATTTGCGGCAATCCTGCCAGTTAATATTGAAGCACATAAGAAAGTCCCTTCGAGGGCGCCTTTTCCATGTGCCCCTCCCCCACCAAATCCGGCAGCCTCGCCAATAGCATAAAGACCCGGGATGGCTTCCTGCTTGCCATTCACAGGTCTCGTCAGTACCCTGCTTTCAAGATCAGTTTGAATGCCGCCCAGGGTCTTCCTGGACAGGATGGAAGCCCGGATCGCAATGAGAGGCATGGCTTGGGGATCGACGATCTTTTGAAATTTACATGTCCGTATGCGGTCACCGCGATACTGCCTCAGATGTGCGATGCGTCGCAATTGCTCGTCATCAAAATATTTCTTGCCCCTGTCAATTTGGCTATCATATTGAGTCACACTTTCGCGCACAGCATCCAAATCGACATCATTTGTCCCCTGCAGGGCATTCATCTTTTCGACCAGTTCCTCGAGGTTGTTCGCAGTCACGAAATCAGGGCTGTTGATCATATCATTGACCAACTTCTTATTGCCAAACAAGGTCACCTTCAGGAACTGGAAAAGTTTTTTATCTCGAATCGCCTCATTGCTTTCTGAACCACTGATGGCAAATTCCTTTGTCATGATCTTCATATTCAAAACCTGCCATGAATATTTTTTTTCCTGTGCACATATTTGTTCGACCAGCCATCGTGTATCGTATGAAGTTATGAGGGGAATGGGTTTAAAACGCTCACCTTTGTAATTCAGCCAAAGCGCTGATTTGGGCGGCACCAGGCTCAATCCATGGTCTTCCCATTCCGGGCGTGGATGCCGCACCCCCGCCGCGTAATGCCAATGCCAGTCGAGGTGGGTGACGTTGCCATGGATTTTTTTAACTGCATCGTGCATGTCACCTAACGCATAGATGTGGGATCCGTGCAGCAACTTCTCAGGAGGCTCTCCCCACGGCTTGTACCAGTTGTCCTCCACCTTCTGAATATTACCAGTTATACCACCCGTTGCAACAATGGTGTGTTCTCCAAGGGCTTCGAACGGTTCACCGGAGACTTCATCAATGCCCCTGATGCCCTTCACGATGTTGTTTTCCACAATGATCTCATCCGCTTTATGCCTGAAATAAGATATTAAGAGACCCGTCTCAGAAACAAGTCGTTGCATGCTCTTGACGAGGTTATCCACAAGCCCCTTACCGGTGCCCCAGACCATGTGAAAACGGGGATAGGAATTGCCGGGACGAAACAGGCCGCGTTCGACCCA
>JBFKJL010000416.1:0-1996 GCA_041631795.1 Saprospiraceae bacterium
GAGGTTCCTGTTTTTTCAATGGTTGATCCCCCTTTCCAGGGAGATTTTGGCCCCTCATTGGCGAACAGCTCAATGCATTCAAAGCCCTGGTCGACTTTGGCATCAGTAGTTCTGAAAAGCACCATATCCCGGGCCATTTGAAGACCGTGCTTCCCGAAGTTGTATATCCTGTCTTTGTACCGTATGATCCCATTGATTTCATGGGGAAAAACTGATACGGTCACGATCGATTGAGGATCTCCCTGGATGTGTCCCCTGAAATATTTCCCGGGGGTGTAGTCTACCGGGGTACGCGTATTGGTCGCTGTTTTTTCATATACAGCAAAATCCGGAGCAAAAATGTTCTGTTCCCGGAGTTGGAGAACCAATTCTGTGTTATTGAAAAAAGGCAAGTGGAGAATGAGGTCTGAACGTGTTGATTTCATCACCGGCTGGAGCGCCGGTTTATCCAATGAAAAATACAGAGCCTCTGATAATCCGTCTATTTCAGATTTCTCAACAGGGTTATTAAATAGTGTGTAAGTCTGCGCATTTGTTGTAAAAACAGAACAAAAAAGCAGAACAATCAAAATGCATCGCAACATTTCCGTCCTTTTTGTTTCTGGCTTCCTTATTGTGTACTGTGGAACCTGAGATCAACTTGCTGAAGTGCAACCATGAACGTTCCTCGATTCTGATAAACAAGAAACGTGCCTGAATGCTCACAGCAACAATTATAAGTGAAATACTTATAACAAAAAAGGGCGTATCCTGTGGACACGCCCTATATGCGTCAAATATTTATTTAAATGTCAGCTACCACACATTAAACATCCATCTTCCATGCTGCAGGCCTGCCCTTCCACGATCTCTTCTTCCTGGTCTGACATATCCACAACTTCCTGCTCTGCCTTGTATTTGTTCTTATAATCTGCACTAAGGGTAAACTTGATGGGATCGACGGCAGCCTTGGACCTGAGGTAGTACATTCCTGTCTTCAACCCTTTCCGCCACGCATAAAAATGCATTGACGACAGCTTCCCGAAATTGGGATTCTCGACGAAGAGGTTCAGGCTTTGACTTTGGCAGATGTAAGCACCACGATCAGCCGCCATATCGATGATGACCTTTTGACTTAATTCCCATACAGTTTTGTAAAGATCCTTGAGTTCGGCGGGCACTTCAGGAATATCCTTAATGCTTCCGTTACTGGCCATCAGCTTTTCTTTCATCTCGTCGTTCCATATTCCAATCTTTATCAGGTCTTTCAGCAGATGTTTGTTGACAACGATGTATTCACCACTCAATGTCCTCCTGGAATAGATGTTTGAGGTGTATGGTTCAAAACATTCGTTATTCCCGAGGATCTGGGATGTTGAGGCTGTCGGCATTGGTGCGAGGAGGAGGCTGTTGCGAATGCCCTTGTCGACAATATTCTTTTTCAGGGACTCCCAATCCCACCTGTTGCCGGGCTTGACGTCCCACATATCAAACTGGAGAATGCCTTTGCTGGCGGGGCTGCCTTTGAATGTTTTGTAAGGTCCTTCTCTTTCTGCAAGGGCGTTTGATTCTGTCAACGCGGCAAAATAGATCGTTTCAAAAATATCCTTGTTGAGTTGACGGGCTTCTTCGCTGTCAAAGGGAAAGCGCATTTTTATAAAGGCATCAGCCAGGCCCTGAACGCCAATGCCAATAGGCCGGTGCCGCATATTGGAATTGCGGGCTTCAGGAATCGGGTAATAATTAATATCTATGACCTTGTTCAGGTTTCGCGTCACGACACGCGTGATCTCGTACAGGCGGTCAAAATCATAGGTCCCGTCTGCTTTTACAAATTTCGCTAACGAAATTGATGCGAGGTTGCATACAGCCACCTCATCCGGGGACGTATATTCCATGATCTCGGTGCAGAGATTGCTTGACCTGATGGTACCGAGATTCTTTTGATTTGATTTTTTATTGGCATTATCCTTATACAAAATGTAGGGGGTTCCGGTTTCAATTTGAGATTCCAGAA
>JBFKJL010000417.1:0-1984 GCA_041631795.1 Saprospiraceae bacterium
ACATAGACAAACAATTATAGGAGCGTTTTATGTATTCTATTTGGTATAGAAAACAAAATGCTGAGGTTCGATTGACAAGATCGGGGATGAGGATCACCTGGGAACCCAAAATTCCTTCAGGTTATCACAGGGTCTTCTCCATTTTAAAGTGCGGTATTGTGACTTCCACAAAGCGCTCACCCACAAGTTTGTAATCCATGGCCTTGTAAAAGGGGACAGCATTTTCCCGGGCATTCAGTTCCATAGTTCGAAATCCATGGGTTTTGGCCAAAACTTCAGAATAGCGGACCATGAGCGTACCAACCCCTCTGCCACGGAGCGATTCAATAACGGCCACCTGGCGCATCTTTACCCTGTTCCCGGACAAGGGGACCAAAACGGCACATCCTGCCAACCTGCTTCCCATATAACAGGCCAAATGAAAGTCATTGTATTCACGGGCCAGTTCTTCTGAGTGAAACTCAAGTCCTAAAGGCTTCCTGAGTACATCAAACCTTAATCGGATCACCTCGTCATACGCTGGTGTTCCGAAACGAATGGGGAAAACTTGCATGGACAATCAGAATTCGAAGATCTTTAAATTATACCCGCCAAAAATACCGAGTCCATCTTCAATATTTGTAAAAATATCCGCAGGCTGGGCCTGGCTTGTATTCTTGATCTGCAGTTTGGCATACAGGTCGACTGATCTGAGATATTTATATAATTCCTCTGACACGGCCATGACCCTTAATTCAAATCTTTTTTGCTCCGGTGTAACACCGGGGTCATCGCCTGTAGTGTTCGACGAGCGGTACAATTGGGAAATGTCTATCGTCGCATTATAGCGGTTCTCATTAAAGTCTTTGTCTGAAAGGAAGGAAGGATCATTTAAACTCTTTGTATTTTCCTTGTTTTCAACAACATCAGTGAAGGTATAGTTGGCATCAGGAACATCAGGCTGGCCTTGTTCTGACGGGAGGGTATGGATCTTTTCCTGCAATTCCCAGACATAATAGTTATCCTCATCAGGGTTGTCTTCTATTTCGATTTCCAGGATGTGTTCAATGGTGCCATCTTCGCTTTCGCTGGCATGTTCTTCCATAGACACATTGATCACACTTGGGATATGGGTTTGTCCTGCCACATCCTCATATCCGGCATGATCCACTGAAAGCTCATATCGTTGACCTTCATGCGGAAATAAATGGCGCTGGTAGAAGCCCCCGGATTTATGATCGAGGTAAAATGTTTGATTGGTCCCCAGGTTGCGAATCTTGACAACGGCATTCTCAACGTTTTCAATCGAACTGCCGGTATCCAGGATCGATCTGCTGGAACTGATATGAATATTCCAGATAGAATCAGTGGAAACAACGGCATTGACAACCAATTGTGGTGTGAATTCGAATTCATTCAGTGTGATCTCCTCCTCGCAGGAAAATAAAACAGAAACTGTCAATATCAAAATGATTAATCGCATATCGTTTATACTGCCAGTGAAAGTTACAACAACTCATGCGTATTAACAAATACTTCCTTGTTTCACGATTTCATTTCACCATTTATATTGGAAATTGAGTTGAGGCAAGATGGGAAACAAACTGACCTTTCTGAGCGAAAATGCATTTGATGATGGTTCCTGCAATAAATAAACATAATAAGGATTCTTGCGATTGTAAACATTATACAGTCCCAGGTCTACACGAATGGAAGATTCGTCTCCCAAATCACGGGTATAACTGTAGGCAATGTCGAGGTGGTGATACGCTGGTGTCCTGGCATTGTTCCTGGAAGTCGGGATGAGCAGCGGATCTCCTTCAGGACCAAGAATCTCGACTGTTGCCAAAGTATAGGCGTGGCCCGTTCCGTAAACCCATTTCAATAAAAAAGCATGCCGCTTATTCATCCTGTAGCGGAATGACGCATGAATGTCGTGTGTCCTGTCAAATTTAAAAGGAAAGGATGCGTTATCATCAATCAATTGGAAATTTCTGACCGATCT
>JBFKJL010000418.1:0-1950 GCA_041631795.1 Saprospiraceae bacterium
AGACATATATTTGAATCAAATATGAAGAAAATCATATTCATTTTAGCTGTTATACCTTTGTTTTTTCATTGTAAGGATGAAAACAGGGCTGATCTGGGGCAAAGTAAGATGCCGCTGTCGGATGATCATGCGGCAGAATTGTATACCCGTTACAAAGCCAATCCAGCCAGCCAGGCAGAATTGGATGAAAACATACTGATTGATTATGCTGTAGATAATCGTTTGATGGTTCAACGGACGAAAACAGGGTTATATTACGCCATCATCAAAGAAGGGAGCGGTTCGAACTACACTTACAACGAGAAATTCAGAATTCACTATACCGGTTATTTCCCGGATGGAAAGGGTTTTGATTCCAGCTATCAACGCAATAAACCACTGAAGGCCAGGGTTGGAGAAATGATTCCGGGATGGAACGAAGCCCTGCTATTGATGAATAAAGGAACTCGGGCCAAACTCCTTATTCCGTCTCATTTGGCCTACGGCAAAGAGGGATTGCCAGGTTTGATACCTTCCGATGCCTGTTTGATCTTTGATATTGAGCTCCTGGATTAGCTTAATGCAGCGATCAATTTCTCTGCCAGTTCCACACCTATGCGTTCCTGCGCTTCACTTGTAGATGCGCCAATGTGTGGCGTCATGGAAACATTCGGGTGATTGAGGATACGGAGATCAGGGCTGGGTTCATTATCATACACGTCTATTCCGGCTGCAAAAACTTTTCCACTGTCGAGGGCGACCAGCAAATCTTGCTCGTTGACCACACCACCACGAGAGGCATTCAGGAGAACAACGCCGTCCTTCATTTTGTCGAATTCATCTGCAGTCAGAACGGGTGCGTTTGTATAGGGCACATGGATTGAGATAAAATCAGCCATTGGGAGCATGTCATCGATATTCTTGGTCTTCAGTCTGTGTGTGATCTTTTGATCCAGAATTTCAATTTCAAGCACTGCGACATCGATAAAAGGGTCCACTCCAATGACATCCATGCCAATGCCTATGGCTAGTTTTGCAGTTTCCTGACCAATTTTCCCCATGCCGATGATGCCAAGGGTCTTGTTTTGAAGCTCAAACCCCTTGCTGAATGACTTTTTCAGCGTTTTGAATCCGGTTTTACCTTCCCTGGGCATATGCCTGTTTGATTTATACAGGGAACGTGCTATGCTGAATAAATGGGCCATGGCCAGTTCGGCGACAGACCGGGACGAGGCGCCTGGCGTGTTGATGACTTTTATGCCCTTTGATTCCGCAAACGCTACATCGATATTGTCCAGGCCGACACCACCGCGACCGATAATCTTTAACTTTCCAGCCTTCTCAATGAGGTCCTGTCTGACCTTGGTAGCGCTTCTCACGCACAGGGCATCAAATTCTCCAATGCGTGCGCCCAATTCTTTCTGTGGAATATTTTCTGTCTGTACTTCAAAACCGGCATCGATCAACATGTTCAACCCCGTAGGATGAATGCCATCGTTAATTAAGATTTTTGTCATTGGTTCTATTTTTTTACAAAACACCATAAAAAAAACGACTTTCCTTTCAAACTTTGAAGATATCAGGTCAAATTATCATGAATTGTGATAAAGATCATACAAATAATAACACATAATAAAAATTTGTAATATGATTGTAATTGTCTAAATTTGCCCTTTGTATAATTTCCCAGATCAAAATTCCGTTTGTTCAAAGTAAAAAATCAGTTCAATGCTCATACTAGGTTTCATTCTCCAGGCCGATGATGATCAAAAGATCACTCAAAGCATCATGGAAATCATCACGAAAGGTGGCCCATTGGGAATTGCGATTAACGTCGTCCTTCTTGTGCTCTCCTTTTTAGCCATATATATTTTTGTAGAGCGATACCTGACGATAAAGAAGTCGGGTCAGATCGATGACAGTTTCATGAATAATATTCGGGCAGCCGTGACTGCGGGAAATATTGCCGGG
>JBFKJL010000419.1:0-1946 GCA_041631795.1 Saprospiraceae bacterium
CACCCTTTAACAGTCAGGGAAGGCAGTAAATATATTTGACCTCTTCTTTTGTCGAAATTTTTAAGTCCCATTCTCCAAAAAAGATATTTCTCATTATTTTTAGCTTATGAACGACGAACAAATGCTATTAAAAGCCCGTAAGAAAGTTGCCGCTGTTAAGGGCTTTTATGTTGTCGCCGCGATATTTGGATCCATAACGGTCATTTTGCTTGTCATCAGTAACCAGTTTTACGGGGAGGAAGCCTTTTGGATAAGATTTCCTATTCTGATCCTCACATTAATCCTGGGCATAATCTATATAGCCATGTTCGGATTGCCGACAATGCGATTTACAGATCACGCCTGGGAGGAAGAACAGATCGAACGCGAGATCGCAAAAATGCGGCTTGAGCAACGATCCGCACAGGAAGGCAGTATCGGCCTAGAGGAGGAGGAAGAAAGGCTCGAGTTAAGGGCTTTCGAATACCGTGAAATCAAAAGGGATAAGCATGTCTGATCTCATTTGTCAATAATACATTTTATTGGCAGTCCTGCATCCACCATCTTCAGGGCAAGAGTTTTGGCTCCTCTCTGTGCTCAAATTCAAATAAGAAAAATAGCAAATCCTTGTTGCTGAAAAGCTGCACATGTAAACCCAGTAAACATTCACGCATCCTGTTCATACCCTGCAGTAAAAACCAATGCCAGTGCAGGTGTAGCGTGTTCACAGCACATTTTAGTGACCATATACATCCATAGTCTTTCTGAGTTTGATTTCAAGTTTATCATGGCGATACTTTACTTGACAAGTGAAACATTGCCTTGTTTCACATATGATTCCCCATTGATGCAAATGATGTTCAGGTAGTAGCCAAAGACATCGGGCTCCAGAGCACTGTTTTCAAAAGTGCCGTCCCAGCCTGGATTTTGATTGTTTGACTCGAAGACCTTTTCTCCCCAGCGATTGTAAATGACCAAGTTCATGGATTCGATGAAATTGCTCTCCACCTTGAAATAGTCGTTCAGGTTGTCATCGTTTGGTGTAAACATATTAGGGACGAAGATGTCTGTTTCATCACAATTTGGCTGAACCACAACAACATTGACGAAAGCCTCGGTCGAGCATCCAAATGCATCCGTGACAGTCACAGTAAAGGTGACAAGCTCATCTTCTGGAGTCGCCACAGGATCAGAGATCTCCGGATCATCCAGTATGTCAGCAGGCGACCATTCGTAAGTCCAACCGGCACCTGTTGTGACGTCGAGTTGCGTAGATTCTGTTAATAAAATATCATCAGGGTCAGCCGTTGCTTCTAATGGAGTAGGAAAACCTTCCACCTGGACATCAAAACTCAGGGTATCCAGGCAACCGTTCTCGTCGACAATGAAAAGGTCATAGGTTGTGCTCACCTCTGGATTGATAATTATGTTTTGACCGGTATTCGAACCTGCAATACTTTCCGTTGGCGTCCAAGTAAAGCTCAGCATGTTGTCCATGTTCAGGTTGGAAGCGAGAATGGATCCTTCATCTCCATAACAGATCAAATCATCGCCGATCAGTTCAACATCGATTATTGAAGGGATCAAATCAATTGTCGCCGTATCCATACATCCAAACATATCCGTTGCAATAGCCGTGTACTCTTCTTCAAATATCGGGTTGACAGACAGGGAGTCTCCCGTCGACAATGCATTGCCATTGGAATCATACCAGATGATATCTGCATCTGTATTGGTAGTGGCAAAAAGAGTCACGACAGCGTCCTCGCAGAAAATATTCATATCAACATCACTCTCCAGAGTCAGGTCGATTTGCATGGCTGGGGTAATGGTCATCGTATCGAAAACAACACACCCATACTGGTCCGTTGCCTGCGAAATAAATGTCACAGCTTCTTCAGGCATTATCGTGACCGTGTCATTTTCAGAATACAGGGTGCCTGATTCATCCAGCCAGATAATGTCCG
>JBFKJL010000420.1:0-1933 GCA_041631795.1 Saprospiraceae bacterium
AAAGAGCGACATAGAGCACAAAATGTTATATTACTACAGGACAATGATGACCCGCTATTTTGAAGACAAGGCGGTCATTCCGTTTGGGCAGTTGGTTGAGGTCAGGTTTGAAGATTTTGAGAAAGAGCCTTTGAAAGGCATTGATCACATTTATAAGCAATTGGATTTAGAAATGGATGATACCACCCGGTCAAAAGTCAAAGCCTACGTGGAGCAGTATAAAGACTATGCAAAAAATGTACATGAAGTGCCTGCGCATTTGAAAGAACGCATCGAACGCGAATGGGGCTTTGGTTTTGAGGCATTGGGGTATGGGATGGATCAGAGTACGTACATTAAGACATAAAAAGTATCAGAGTTTGTTATTGATCACTTAAGCTACAAGCTTAAGTGATCGGGCAAAAGGAACGCGTCTATTGGTGAAATGTTTATGCGGTCAATATTGTTACATTATTGATGAAACAGGCCATTTTATTTCACACGAGCGAGAAGGGATTCCTGGTGTGTGATGCCTGCAAAATGAAATGTATCATTAAGGAGGGTGGTACAGGTGTTTGTGGGGTGCGCAAAAATGTCAATAACCGTTTATTTCTATTGGTCTACGGTCAGGCATCGGCTGTGCACATCGATCCCATTGAGAAAAAACCCCTGTACCATTTTCTGCCGGGCACAGATGTCTTTTCTTTGGGTACAGTTGGGTGTAATTTCGGATGTTCATTTTGCCAAAACTGGAGTCTCTCCCAGGTCACCAGGGATCTCTCTAAAAAATTGAAAAAAGAAAATCGCATTCAAGACCTGGGGCTGGAGGTTCGGAACCTCGGCTATGATCTGAGTCCACAGAAGATCGTGGATATCTGTATGGAAGAAAACGTTCCATCAATCGCCTACACGTACAATGAGCCGGCCATATTCTTCGAATACCTTTACGATACGAGCAGGTTGGCTCATCAAAAGGGGATCAAAAATGTCTTTGTGAGCAATGGGTATGAATCTGAAGAGACACTGGAATTGATGGAACCCTATTTACATGGGATCAACATTGACCTCAAGTCTTTCAGCGATAAATTCTATACAAAGATCTGCAAAGCCCGGTTGAAGCCGGTTTTGGACACAATAGAACGCATTCATCAAATGGGCATTTGGCTCGAGCTGACCACCCTGATCATCCCCGGGAAGAACGATTCGGATGCTGAATTGCGGGATATCGCCGCATTTATCGCCAATATTGACGAAAATATCCCGTGGCATATTTCCGCTTTCCACCCGGATTATAAAATGAAAAATATACAACCCACGTCGTTGGAAGTGCTCTTACGTGCCTGTGATATTGGAAAGTCAAAGGGTTTGCGTCACATCTATATTGGCAATGCATATAGTCCGGAAAATTCTGCCACCTGGTGTCCGAATTGCCAAAAGAAATTGATTGGCAGAAATGGATACAGGATCCAATGTACAACCGATTTCAAAGGAGGTCAGTGCCAAAATTGTCAAACCAAAATAGCGGGCGTATGGAATTGAATATCCGACAAGAAGCTGTGGCCGGTTCATTTTATCCGGCAAGTCCTGTACAACTGAAGGAGGATGTCAGAAGGCTGTTGTCCGGTATTCCTCAAAAAACATCGGACAGGAAGTTGCGCGGGCTGGTGGTCCCGCATGCCGGGTATATGTATTCCGGGGAAGTGGCTGCATGGGCATTCGCTGAGGTCGCTCATTCAAGCCAGGCATTTAAAGATGTTTTGGTCATCGGTCCTTCTCACCATTACAGGTTCGAAGGGATTGCGACAGATCCGCACGACTATTGGCAAACGCCGCTGGGACGGACCAGGATCAAAAGCGCTGATTTTCGCCCCGATAAAAATGTCCATACTCCCGAACACAGTCTTGAAGTCGAATTACCCTTTATACAGACGGTGTTGCCGGATGCCGAAATCTT
>JBFKJL010000421.1:0-1896 GCA_041631795.1 Saprospiraceae bacterium
GTGATGGACACCGGGAGTCAGTTTCACAGTACGCAATCTCTTTGTATAAATGCCTTTATTTTGGAAATTATGGCGGAAGAACAATCCTTCTGAATCCGAGGAGATACCCTTTATTTCGGCTCGCCACTGTACAGGTCGTATTCGTCGGCCGGATTGTCTTTGACGATCCAGCGATACAATCCGTTGATGTAACCCGTGATGGATTGCGTATTCGTGATTTGAAACTCAGGAGCTACCAGGTCGAGTTGCTCAACAGGGCCAATGGGCTGAAAATCTTGCTGAAAAAAATTGAAAACACTTGGGGACGTATTGGGTTTTTGACCGACATATTCCTGGACATAGTCCATGGCATTCCTGTGATTGCCGCTAAGGGTGCTGACATCAAAAGCCTTGTTGACCTGCACATACCTGATAAAGGGCTCACGCAGCATGCCAAATGTGATGTTCTCTGCCGAGGCACAATCGCGCGCAACAGGATCCAGTAGAATGGCTTTTACAACAGCAGTGAGATCTCCCCGGACGCCGTTGCCGTTATCAGCGAACACCTGGGCCACCCTTTGAACATAACCAGGTGAAGGATTGGATGTTACCAGGCGCTTAATCAGTAAGGTAGATACAAACGGCGGAACATTATTATGATTGAATATATTATCCAGCGCATCATCGACATCTGCATTACCGTCCACTGGATTCCTGTCGATGACGGTTGTATTGTTGAGAAGATGTTTTTCTCCGGGTTCATGATACTCATTAAACATTTGCATTGGCATCACATAACTTGTGTCATGCAGGGCATTGTTCTTACCGAAGACATCCCTGTCACCCCAGGTCAGACCTGTAAAGATCTTTGAGAATTCCGCGATATCGTTATTGTCGTAAACAGGGATGGGTTGACCGCTTGTGTCGACCTGGACTGTGCCATCCATATTGAGCGTGTTGATCCCGAGTGAAAAAAGTTGCATCAATTCGCGTGCATAATTCTCATCGGGGTAAGTGTTGGCAATGGTGTCTGTTTTGGGATTATTTATATATGTGAGGTACAGGCCCATGGCCGGGTGGTAGGTCACTGCTTCCATGAGGTCGCGGTAATTGCCGAATGCATGATCCATGAACATGTCATAAAAGTCCGCAAATGCATAGGGCTGATTGGCGAATCCGGAAAACCTTGAGATGACGAAGATCTCACTCAGGGCAAAGGCTATGCGTTGTCTCAAAACATCATTGGAAGTCACATGGTATTGCCACCAGGCGTAATCCCACATGTGTATGGCTGGACCGGCATCGGGGTCGCCGAGAGAATCCATCCGGTACTGGTGGTATTCAATCACTTTGTCCAAAAAAGAAAGTGCAGGAGGCAGAGCTACCTGTTCTTCAATCCAGTCCTCCACGCCTGTTTGCGCGCAGTATTCTATATCCTCCATATTGTAGCCCAGGGTGGCCTGGCCCAGGAATCGGGAAGCGGCATTGAGGTTAGGCAGAAATCCATCCTGCAGCAAAGTCTGGCTATCAATTCCGGAGATTGTGGCATGGCTTGATTCAACAGTGATGTTTGTGTTGTTGCCCATACCGAGAATGACAGTTTGCTGATTCTGGGCATTGATGACTGTGATGAAAAACACATAAAGCAGTGTCCAAGAGCATCCAGGTGATATTTGAACCATAACGAAATTTTGAAATTAATGTCTCACTTCAGAGCATTGTGTAAAAATAAGGTCATCCCATGGAATGATCCTAGGTGTAAACCCGTAATATATAATATAGAGTGATTCAGGGTTTTACACCATTATTCTCATTATCATTCCCAAGATAAAGAATGGTGTGTCAGGATTTATGGTCAATGCTGTAAACCATTTGACAAAGGTCGATTTTTCGAAGGAAATTTCCAAAATCCATCTA
>JBFKJL010000422.1:0-1894 GCA_041631795.1 Saprospiraceae bacterium
AGCCCCAAAGGTAGGCCTTAACCCTGTGACGCCACATACTGTAGATGGTGAGACAATGGATCCCAGGGTTTCTGTCCCGATGGCAAATGGGACCAGTCCGGCGGCAACAGCGCTTGCTGATCCTGCCGAGCTGCCGCTTGATCCCTCATCAATGTTCCACGGATTGCGTGTTTTAGCACCATACCAGACATCGCCCCATGCCAGGGCGCCAAGGCTCAGTTTTGCCACAAGCACGGCACCTGAATCCTCAAGTTTTTGGATTACTGCAGCATCGTAGTCCAGGACCTGGTCTTTGTAGGGCATCGCCCCCCAGGTTGTTTTGTACCCCTTTTTGGCCAACAGATCTTTTGCGCCGTATGGTATCCCGTGAAGAGGCCCCCGGTAGCGGCCTGCGGCAATTTCAGCATCGGCCCGCCTGGCTTGCTCAAGAGCAAGGTTTTCTGTCAGTGTAATGACGCAATGCAAAAGGCTGTCAAACCGCTTCATTCTCTCAATGAAAAAAGTGGTGAGTTCATATGAAGACACCTGGCGTGATCGGACCAGGCATGAGAGCTGGCCAACACTGTAAAATGCCAATTCATTGATGTTGTCAGGCCTCTGACACACAGAGTCCAAATCGAAACGCACCTGAGATACATCGTGATTGGCCTGAAAATCTTGTGGCAATGGATTAAAAACCAGGGCTGGCGATAACTCGTTGCTGATGTGCTCTGTTCTGAGGGCTTCAAAAGCCTCCTTTTGGGCATTGAGGCCATTAAGCATAGAATCAATTTCAGAATGCGTCAATTCAATGCCGATGATCTTTGAGGCATGCTTAACATTGTCTCCTGTGATCTCGTTCATGACAAAACTCGTGACCACAATGGCGAGAATAACTGTGAAAGTCCTTTTCATACTATATGTGTTTGACAGATTTTCCTGCAGATTGGACCGGGATTAAGGTCAAAGGATCCGGCCCTTTAATTTCTCGTCAACAGAAAAACGGCCTGAATCGAGGAAGTAGATGGCGAAAAATCCGAAGAGGAATAGCAATGCCGGCTCCTTGGAGCCACCGTCAGCATCCTTCATAAATAATGGATCCCCGCCATGGACCATAAATGCAGCGACGAGCATGGTGACTATCAGCGGCACACAGGCCCACTTTGTTTTATAACCTATGATCACAAAGAAGGCTGCGAAGAATTCAGCAAATACCGCAAGGCCGAGGGAAATGGCTGGCGAAAGCCCTAAAAAAGGCAGGAACTGAATATCATTTCCCGATAACAGCATGGTGAACTTGCCAAAACCATGGCCAAACATCATTGTCAGTCCAAAACCCAACCTGAGAATAAGAGATGCAGTGTCCGGGTACCTCATTATGGAAATGTATCTTTAAATTAACCGCCGCATTCCTTGCGCAGCCTTTCAACCTGGCTGTCCCAGAAATCCTTTTGAAATTCCTCATCACCATCATCACAATAATCCGTAATCTCAAGAATGGTCTCATTCGTGACATCCGATTTGTACATTTTGAACTCAAGGAATTCATCGTCATCGGCTTCTTCCCACTTAAACCTCAATCGCTCTTCTTCAATATCATCGACCAATTCTGCGTCTTCGGAAGAATCGTCCCATGTGAATGTGTACATATCTTCAGTGATATCCACGGAATCACAAAACCAGCGCACAAGGCAAGCAGGAGTGGTCAGAAACTGGTAAAGAATGGCAGGAGAGGCCCGGAAAAGGTATTCCATTTCAATTCTCACTCTACGCATTAGAAATTACAAATTTATATAACTGATTGATAACTAAATTTCTACGGATAATATAATCCTTAATTATTGCAAAACAAAAATAATTATCAGAATTTTAAAAATAATTGATCTTTTTTTAATTACATCGTATTATTGCAGTG
>JBFKJL010000423.1:0-1859 GCA_041631795.1 Saprospiraceae bacterium
AATCTTTCCAATGAACGTAGTGACTTAAAAGTTTAAAAATCTGCTCAATATGTATAATCAAAAAGCACAATTTATAATAGAACAGGGAGATCAATTCCTTGAAAATGCGCAAATGGAGTTGTTCAAAGCAGAAGAAGATGCTGTCCCCTATTTGATATGCAGTAACGCAAGACAATCTATAGCTAAATATCTCACCGCCTTTTTAGTCAATCAAGGCAAAACAGACCAGCTTCCCGAAAGCCTCGAAGGGTTGGTTGGGCTTTGCAGGAAAGAAGATCCACGATTCAATCATTTCGAACTGGAGATCCTGAATTGTAATGATCACACGCACGATGTGGCATACTGCACCAACCTTCAGAAAGTAAAAGTATGTGTTGATGTAGCAAAAAAAGCAAAAGAATTACTGAAGGAAGAAATATGGCCTTTAAGCAAGCCTGTGAAATAATACTAAACTCACCCATGGGAAACCCAAACCTGGGCATTTAAAAATCGAAAGCTAAAAACAAATGAAATATCCTTGGAGTAAAGACAATGTCATGGATAAAAAAAACAAGACGGTGAAATATCCCGGCAAACGCGTAGCAATGGATGGCAACACCGCAGCCATCATGTGTGAAAGAGAGTCTACCGACGCCGCAGGGGCATACCCGATCACCCCCTCAACACAAATGGGGGAGTTTTGGGCCGACGCCGCTGCAAAAGGCCATATCAATATTTCTGACAGGCCATTGATATTCATTGAGCCTGAAGGTGAGCACTCCGCGGCAGCGGTTACAGCCGGCCTTTCTATGACCGGGTTGCGCGCAGCCAATTTTTCATCGGGCCAGGGGATCGCCTATATGCACGAGTCCCTGTATGCTGCAGTTGGAAAAAGATTGACCTATGTGCTGAATATCGGTTCAAGAGCCATGACCAAATCGACATTGAATGTCCATGCCGGTCACGATGACTATCATGCCATCGATGATACAGGATTCTTCCAGTTATTTGCCAACCAGGCTCAACATGTCGCCGATCTCAATATCATCGCGCATAAGATCGCTGAGTTGGCGCTTACCCCTGGTGTTGTCGCACAGGATGGGTTCCTGACCACCCACCTCATCGAATCCATGGTGTTGCCCGAAAGAGAACTCATCAAGGAATTTCTGGGTCGTCCGGATGACATCATCAAGACCCCCACAGAGGCACAGCGCATCATCTATGGAGACACCCGTCGCAGGATCCCCGAGCTTTGGGATGTGGATAATCCTGTCATGGCAGGTATAGTCCAAAACCAGGATTCTTATATGCAAAGCGTCGCCGCCCAACGTCCATTTTTCTTTGATCATATCCGGGAACTCGTGGATGGTGCATTTGAAGAATTTTATCAATTGACAGGGCGCAAGTATGAAAGAGTAATGACCTATCGAGTCGATGATGCCGACTATCTCATCCTTGGCCAGGGTAGTTTGATCCCAAGTGCACAGGCCGTGGCGGATTACATCCGTAATACCAGGGGAATCAAGGTTGGTGTAGTGGACCTGGTCATGTTCAGGCCCTTCCCGGCAGATCTGATCAGCAAGGTCCTGAAAGGAAAGAAAGGAGTTGCGATCCTTGAAAGACTCGATCAGCCATTGGCTGCAGATCCACCCATCGCAAGAGAAGTAAGGACTGTACTCACAAAGGCGCTGGAAAACGGTACTCATAAAGATGACAAGCCTTACCCGGAAATTGACAGCTATAAACCCAATCAAATGCCTCCACTTTATTCGGGTTCATTTGGTATGGGAAGCAGGGACCTTCAACCCGAGGGTATCATTGGGGCTATTGAAAATATGATGCCGGACGGTAAAAAGAAAAAACAGTTTTATCTATCTATC
>JBFKJL010000424.1:0-1851 GCA_041631795.1 Saprospiraceae bacterium
CCCACATATTTTGAGGTGGACGTTGTATCCACATTGGTGTTCCATCCTGCATTATCGTCACCAGGTAGCTTTACAAATCCTCCACCAGACAGATAAATTGTATCATTTGAAATGCTCAGGACTTGAAATTCATTTAATGTCCCCGCATCCCGCCTGGCCAATGTCCCATCCGGCAAGACGACAACAACACTGTCTGCGGAGTTCATCAAATCCATTTCTGTGACCCTGGCTTTTCCCTCCACCTCCAGGTTTTGGCTGAAAAGGAATTGTGGACATATGATTGCGAGGTAAATAAGAAAGCTATTTTTCATGTCATTTCATTTTGATGGTTATGCAGAATTATCGATTGTAAACTTAGGCGACATATCCCGAATGGCTTATTACTATTTCCATTGATATTTTCTGTTGATACGGGTCAAATATTATTGGAATCAATACCTTTTATGTCGTTTTGGTCACACAAGGGCGTCACACCCCGGACACCTCAAAATGCGGAAGCGGACTTTTCTTTAGATTTGGTTGTCGATATCATCATGATACAAAACATGGCAGCTATACGTTTTCTTTTCTTACAATGGATATGGACACTATTCATACCATGCCTGTCTGTGTGTCAAAACGCTACACCTGCGATATTGCCATTGGATACCGTCTTTATAGAATTTGAAAAGCTGGGTGTCAATGAAGGGCTGTCGGCGGGAATGATCTGGAATATCATCCAGGATAGAAAAGGGTATTTGTGGATTGGAACAGGGAAGGGCCTGAATATCTATGATGGGTACGGTATACAGCGGTATAAGAATGTACAGGGAGACAGCCTTTCCCTTCCTCTGAACATTGAGTCCAATGCCATTCCCATTTATGCAGACGATCATGATAATATCTGGTTATACAACTATGAAAAAGGCGGTTATGTGTTCGACCGGTCGTCGGAATCATTTATCCGTTTTGATATTCCCCTGTGGTACAACCAGTTTACAGACGATTTTGGCAATATGTGGACGATGAAGACAGACGATGCCTGGTATATCATTTCAATGGAATGTTTGCCTCGGGACGCCGAAGGATTCCGGACAGAAGATCCTCAAAGCTGTTACCAGTCTGTCCATGAAAAATTCAAGGGTCTTTCTCACACACTTCCTACAAGGACTGTCAACTACAAATACGATTTTGCCTTATTACATGATACCCTTTGGATGACAAGCGGGGATTCGATGATCTCGTATAAACTGGATTACATGAATGATCACGCGGATATTATAATAAAGAGGCAATTAAACAACCACATCTGGGAAGATGCCATGTCACTACCAAAATTTATTTCGTCCCATGATACAGGTAATTTATTTGTCATTTCCCCAAAAGGGTTTTGCCAGGTGGATAAAGGTTCGGGTGAACAAATGAGGTGTCAACTTCTGCCCGAAGGGTTAGAGGATCTCAGAATGAATTTTCTGGACAGCAAAAACAGGTTGTGGATGACATCGAACAAAGGTCTCCTATTTTTAGACCTGGTCAAGTACAAACTGAGTATTGTCATAAATGCAGATCCTGATGACCAGAGAATGCGCAATGCAGAAAGGATCTTTGAAGACAGGGAGCGGAATCTGTGGTTTGGCTCAAGCGGGTACGGCGCTTTCAAGATATCACTGGAAAAAGAACGGTTCAAGTATGTCGGCAAAAGACATTTTGGCCCGGGTGTGGGCGCACTTATGGTCACACCTTCCAATGACATTGCAGTGCATCAAAACGGTTTGAGAATGCTTGACAAAGAGAAAAATTCATGGGTGTGCTTAATTGATAACGATACCATGGATCAGAAGAGAGGCAAGTACACCTTTCACCTGGTCAACC
>JBFKJL010000425.1:0-1828 GCA_041631795.1 Saprospiraceae bacterium
ACAAAATCATTGTTGTAGAGTCCGTTCCAGCCTTCTTCGCGGATGTCATCATAAATTAAATTTCCCCACCGGTCGTAAATGCGAAAGGCGGTAACCACAACAGGAAGACTGTTTTCAAACTGTGGAAAGAAAGTGTCGTTTATGCCGTCTTGATTGCCAGGACTAAAAACATTAGGGATAAAAATATCAATTTCTGGCTCGGTGACATTGATCGTTACACTGGATTCAACAAAGCATCCTGAAATATCCTCCGCAATCACATCATAAGTGGTTGTCGCGATTGGACTTGCAGTCGGATTCAAACAATCAAAGCATGACAAACCGGTCATGGGTGACCATGAAATTGATAACGGTGAAAAATTGAGAACAGGGTTAAAATCCACGGAATTTCCGGCCTCAACACTGAAAAGAGAGGGCAGATCAATGGTCAGCAAGATGCCTTCTCCTAATTCGACAGTCGACAAAGTATCCAAACAGCCGTTGTCATCTTGTATAACGAGGACGTAAATGCCCGGGCCCAGGTTGTTAAAAATGGGATTTGCGTCAAATACCCCGCCTACTGAATACGCATATGGCGGTGTGCCTCCTGTTGGATTGGTCAATTCGATGGATCCGTTTTGGTCACCAAAGCAAGTGATGCCCTGAAATTCGAATTCAGCCTCAAGTTCTTCCGAAGCGGTCACAGTTTCAGATATATTGATTTGGCAATTATTGCTATCGGTGATGATTGCATTGTAAGTACCCGGGCCAAGATCTGCAATGAATGTCCCGTCCTGACCAGAGTCCCAGTTCACCTGGTAAGGCGGATTGCCCCCATCGAGAGTCAATTGTATTGATCCGTCATCCAGGCCAAAACAGGAAACATTATCAACAATGGCCTGAGAAGTAACAGGTTCGGGGGCGCTGATGAGGATATCAAAACTGCTCACAATATTCCCGTCTTCATTAAAAATATCTACAATGTAGACTCCGGCAACCAGGTTTGTGAATGAAACGGCAGCCCCTGATGAACTGAGATTTCCCATGAAAATGACGAAGTCATTCAATGTAATATTGTAGGAATAACTGAAAGGCATATTACTGCTTAAGGCAACCTGCAGGGAACCATCACTGTTTTCAGGACATGTGACATCGTTGCTGTTGTATGTAATCTGCACAGTACAATCTACAAATGTGACATTCACATCTACCAGGCTATCGCAACCAAACTGATTGAAAAGTGAATCGATATAAATGCCGGGTTGGGAGACCCATGTGCCGGAAATTAAAACGCTGTCACCTTCACATATTTCCAAGTCCTGGTTTCCAGTGCTTGTGGGATTAAAAAACAGGTCAACATAGATAAGGCTGTCGCATCCCTGGTAAGAGGCGTTGGGTAACACTATAGTGCCGGAGGGGTTTCCCATGTCGAATATTTGACCCTCTATGGTCAGGCTGCCATTTTCGCATATACCGGTGATAATACTGGCGCTTGATTCTGAATAAAATGAGAGCTGTATCGTTATAACACTGTCACAACCACTGCTACTTCCACCAGGAATCATTTCAACACCTTCAGGATTTAGCATATTATATATAGTCCCGTTAACGATCACGGAATCTGAAGGACAAAGTGTTTCTACGACCATGCCTTCGGACGCATCGGTAAATATGATACTCACATTTATTGTACTGTCACATCCAGCATCAGATGCGCCTTGCAAAACCACTGATCCCATGGGGTTCTGTTCATTGAATGTGACACCCCCTATGATCAGGCTTTCGCCAAAACACAGCATTGTATCCAGGTTGGCAGGTGTGTCCATGTGAAAACTCACGCTGACGTTGA
>JBFKJL010000426.1:0-1827 GCA_041631795.1 Saprospiraceae bacterium
AAGACAGGCTGGATATGGGTCACTGCAACCTGGCATTGGCGATCCAGAAAGTGACTGAGGATATCGTCATTAAAATGGCAAGGGAAGCCAGGCGGATCACCGGGGCAAGCAATATTTGCGTGGCAGGCGGTGTCGCCCTGAATTGTGTGGCCAATGGCATGATCCTGGACCTGGGAGCATTCGATAATATTTTTATACAACCCGCAGCCGGTGATGCAGGCGGAGCTTTGGGGGCTGCCTTTGCGGCGTACCACATATATTTTGGCAAAGAGCGCGTTGATCTGAAAGGTAAGCCCGATAATATGCAAGGGGCCTTCCTGGGCCCGGAGTATACAGACAAGGACGTTCAAATTATGGCGCGGCGATATAACGCGCCTTACGATTCAATGTCAACAGAAGGACTCTGTTTAATGGTGGCTAAATTGATCTCACAGGGCAACGTAGTGGGCTGGATGCAGGGCCGGATGGAGTTTGGTCCCAGGGCCCTTGGTGCGCGAAGCATTCTGGGCGATCCTGCAAACCCTGAGATGCAAAAGCGGTTGAATCTTAAGATCAAGTACCGTGAATCGTTCCGGCCTTTTGCACCGTCAGTACTGGCCGAAGATTGTCCGAAATATTTCAGGACGGGATCGGCATCCCCTTATATGCTGCTTGCACGAGAAGTCAGCGAAGACATTCGTATGGAAATCCCTGCGGACTTTCACACACGGGGAGTGAAAGAAAAATTGTACTTCAAGCGGTCCACGTTGCCTGCCATAACTCATGTGGATTATACGGCGCGAATCCAGACGGTGCATAATGAGACCAATCCCAAGTTCTGGTCCCTTTTGAATGCCTTTAAGGATCTGACAGGGCATGGCGTTTTGATCAACACCAGTTTCAATGTCCGGGGTGAGCCCATTGTATGTACACCTGAGGACGCTTACCGGTGTTTTATGCGCACGGAAATGGATTATTTGGTGATGAACAATTATATTTTTGATAAATCAAAACAACCTGAACGAGAAAAAACTGACAGGGTAGACACATTCGAACTGGATTAACATTGGGATTTAGATTAAAATGACAAGTATGGATTTTTTAAAGGATATGTGGAGATTTCTGATTGAGCGGAAAAAATTTTGGCTCATACCTGTCGTAATCGTATTGTTGTTGCTTGGTATTTTGATTGTCATAGGCGGCGGCTCTGCCATTGCGCCATTTATATATACTTTATTTTAAGAATAAATGAAGCACCCGAATTCAAAGGAAGTCATCCTTGTCATAGTTATCGGACTACTGATCGTGTCCAGGATCTTTTCAATAGATAACCTGGTGCTTGTCGCTATCGCTATTGGCGTGCTCGGAGTCTCGTCCTCAATCTTAAGTGACAAGATCGCCTGGGCATGGTTCAAACTTTCAGAAACCCTGGGCTATGTCATGTCCCGGGTCATCCTCACCCTGGTATTTTTCCTGGTTCTCACACCGGTGGCCCTGCTCTCCAGGCTTTTCCGTAAAAAGGATCTTTTAGGGAAGAATTTCGATAGAACTGTGTCCAGTTATTTTGAAACGAGAGATCATGAATGCGGTCCTAAGGATCTTCTGGATCCCTGGTAGTTCATGGAACAGAAGTTCATTATACTCGCGTTTTTCGAAGCACATTCGTCAAAAATAGATGCACTAAAGCGAGAGTCGTATAAATTAATATCGATTGGATTTGAGATTAGTGCAAGTTAAGACAGGATAGAGTTGAAGCTATGGAAATCCAATATTATGAATTGAGTAATATCCTAAAAGCTTACTTTACATTTCACACTTTAGATAAATCCTCTTTTTCTTCGTGAATGG
>JBFKJL010000427.1:0-1808 GCA_041631795.1 Saprospiraceae bacterium
ACAGAGAATATACCTACTGCTCCACCTGAAGACCCTCTGCGTGCCAAATGGTTAGGGTTTGGTATGTCTATACCTTCCAGGCGCCATAAAACACCAACCGAGGAATTGCCCCTGATGATGATGTCATTGTCAAGATCATTGGTCGACTGAACACCGGCAAAACTGACCGCCATGCGCGAAGGATCAGCGACGCTGCCTGCATAGCGCTCTGTCTCTTCTACAGAAAAAGAACGACCACTGATCAACACCATCTCATTGAGCGCGTCATTGTCCTGGGCACCGGGCTTGATCATAATTCTTTCAAGGATGAAGGCGCTCTCCTGCATTTCAATTTCTAAAAAACCTTTCCTGGCAGGCCCCAGGTAGAAGGTCGGTGATATCCACTCCTGGTATCCCAGGTAAGCACACCGGATACGCATCCTGCCATAAGGAATATCGTTAAGGGCAAAACCGCCATTGAGGTCTGTGACGGTTTGCTTGTCCGTAAAATTGTCTAAAATGGATATAGATGCCCCTGGCAATGGTTCCTTTGTCAAGGCATCCACGACGATCCCTGAGATATCTTGCGTATTGTCCTGGGCGGTCAGCGGTGAAGAAAATGCTGTTGAAAGGCAGAGGTAAGCTAAAAGGAACGTCCTGAACATCAATCTATTTATTTAGAACAATAAATCGCCTGATGCGCTTACCTAATCTTAAAACATGAATTACCCTTTTTTTAGTTTCTGTCCCTGGCTAAAACATAAAATAAAGGCCATTCAGGGCCCGGTGCGATCTGTTAATTTTGCGTTAACGCAATTAAAGTACAGGCTTTTTAAGCAACGATTAGACACAACAAATTCGTTATATGGGTAAGAAAATTGATTAAACATTTACCAAAGCAGCACAATATCCTTTGGTATATATAGGTCGTATGGAAAAGATCAGGGTAGCTTTTTTCGCGGACATATTGATCAAAACTTTTGATGGGGCGACAAGGACTATGTTCAATATCATCGAACGCATCGACAGGGATACATTCAACTACTTGTTTTTTACCGGGGTTCCTCCAATCTCTCGCTTTCCGTTTGAAGTCTTCCATGTACCTGCTGTGACAATACCATTCCAGAAAACTTATAAGATGGCATCGGTCTTCATGATGGGCCCGGAGATCACCGAAAAACTCGACAGGTTTGGACCTGATGTGATCCACATCTCAACACCCTCACCATTGGGTTACTTTGCGCTGAAATATGCAAGGGAAAAGAATATTCCGGTACTGACCATTTACCACACGCATTATTTGTCCTATGTCAAATACTACACAAAGGATGCACCACTGATCACAGAAGCCCTTGAAGGGGCTGTCACTATTCATAACCGTTCATTTTACAACCGTTGTGACCTTGTGTACATCCCCACTGATGAAATGATCAGGCAACTTATGGAAAGGAATTTCAGGACAGATAACATGAAGATCTGGAAGAGAGGGATCAATACAGATCTGTTCAATCCCGGAAAGAAAGACATGAATTTCATACGCCGTATTACAGGTAATGAAAACCCAAACATCCTATATGTAGGCCGTCTGGTTTGGGAGAAAAATCTTGACACGCTTTGTGACATATATGACCGCATACAATCAGATGAACTTCCTTATAACCTGGTCCTTGCAGGTGATGGGGTTGCCAGACAGGAACTTGAGAAACGTATGCCCAATGCATTCATCCTTGGTCATGTAGAGCATGATAAACTTGCAAAACTGTATGCCTCTTCCGATTATTTCGTTTTTCCGTCGGATACCGAAACTTATGGCAATGTGGTGGCGGAAG
>JBFKJL010000428.1:0-1803 GCA_041631795.1 Saprospiraceae bacterium
GACTATGTCAAAGTGGATGAACAGGTCATAAAAATTTACCAGAACTGGGGAATGAGCTTCTGGGGTGTTGATATGGAAGAGGTTCCGACGACGGCTGTCCAATATTATGATGGCGGCATTCCGGGAGTGGATCACACATTGCCTCTTAAGACAGGGCGCGGTGTCGATCCCTATA
The DNA here is from genome assembly GCA_041631795.1 of Saprospiraceae bacterium. Lineage (GTDB taxonomy): Bacteria > Bacteroidota > Bacteroidia > Chitinophagales > Saprospiraceae > JBFKJL01. Next base: position 176 of record JBFKJL010000428.1, read on the forward strand.
TTTTCCATTTTCCTGATGGCAATGCCTCAATCGCACGCCTTCTCGTGCGAAAAATGATCCCCGAAGCTATGCCCGGAAAGACCATGGAAGACGTGGTGACGTCACGTGCGGATTATTCAAAAATCGATCGTCCGGGTCAAACTGTTAATATTCGACTGAACAGTACGGCTGTCCACGTCACCAACACCAAAGACGGGGCCCATGCAGAGATTACCTATGTCCGGGAAGGCAAAACGCATAAAGTGCGAGCTAGGAAATGTATCCTGGCCTGCTATAACAGCGCTATTCCCTATCTCTGCCCGGAAATGCCAGAAAAACAAAAAGAAGGCCTCGCCTTCAATGTGAAAGTACCGCTGGTTTATACCAAGGTTTTGCTCAATAACTGGAAAGCTTTCGATGAACTAAAAACGAGTTTCGTTTATTTCACCGGCGGCTTTTACAAGCAGGCTGAGCTGGCTTACCCCGTTTCCCTGGGTGATTATAAATGCGCACAAATACCGGACGACCCTATGGTGGTTCATATGTGTCATGTCCCCTTATACACCGATATCACCGGTCCTGAACAATGGCGTGCCGGACGCCACCAGATCCTTGCCACTTCCTTCGAAGAATTTGAGCGCCATGCAAGAGATCAGCTCACGCAAGCCCTTGGCAGGGCAGGTTTTGATGCCGACCGCGATATGGAAGCGATTACCGTGAACCGATGGCCTCATGGCTATTCTTACAGCAACAGCCTCACCTGGGGCGAGCACTTCGTCGAGGAAGATAAGCCCTGGGTCATCGGCCGCCAGCCATTTGGAAATATTCATATTGCCAACTCGGATTCGGCCGCGTCGTCTTCGACCAAAGCTGCAATAAAGCAAGCCCATAGAGCGGTGTCGGAGATTATGGGTTAAAGTAATCCTCAATAAGATTCTCATTGGATAGAATAGTCTTTTCCTAAGCAATTTCAGCGAGAGAATGGACACAATGGATGTCTAAATCAGTTTTGCAAAACCGCCCTTTTCTGACTGGCCATGGTAATTGAAAAGCAGGGGTTCAAAATAATCAGGGGAACTCCTACACCCCGTTTTCCATTCCAGAATCAATTCCCGGAGAAGGCACTTATTAATTCAATGGCGATGTCATCAAATAGAGAGGCGTAATCTGATGAGCAGATCGAATACCGATTGGCATCTGTATTGATACTCAAAGCTTGATAGCCCGTACCTGGATCAACGGCTGTAGAGCAAACTGATGTCACAATCGGATCTTGAGGGGATAAAGTGCTGGATACACCGACCACACTGATGAATGTATAGTTTGGGTTTTCCGGTGTTCCAAAATTAATGGAAGAGAGGTTTTCCAATTCGGCCATAAAATCATCTGCAACCTGATTACCACCTGCAGCAGTATTTGAATCATTAAATGATGTCAAACCGGCTGTACAGCTGACGCCGTCAGTGGTGATCATTAAAAATGCTTTGGGCGCTCCGGTGCGCAACCAATCCTGCCAGCCATTGGGAGCGAGATTGAATTCATCAGGATTTGCATAACCGTCAATGATTTCGCATAATCCATCATGACTGCCAATGGCCGTGCTGTAATGAAAAAAATTGCTTGTATTGACTGGAGTCGCCCCACAAGCC
>JBFKJL010000429.1:0-1741 GCA_041631795.1 Saprospiraceae bacterium
AATATTGTCACAGGGGATCACAGCGGGGTTGTCCACTATGCCCTTGATGCTTACCTCGAGTACCCTTTCGCATCAGGGGATATGTTTCATTTCTACAGCTCTTTCATTCGATTCAACTATGGAGGAGATTACGTCAGCAGGTGGGCGGGTACTGGCACTCATGGTTATTTCCAGGCCGGGTATTATCTTAAAAAATTGAATGCCATGCCCTACCTGGCTGTCCAGCAAGGCGATTACGATGGATATATTGATCCAGTGCGATCATATGATGTCGGTGTCAATTACTACATCCATGGTCACAATTGTAAGTTGACCTTGGAATACCACCACGTATCAGGAGACCCGAGAGAAGCCGGCATCAGCACCCAGGACGACGTCCTGTCCCAATTGAGATTACAATTCCATATATTCATCTAATGGATTGAACTCTACGCGGACAATGTGCTTATGCCCTTAAGAAAATTTATACTCACTGGTTTTTTATTAGTTGCGTTTAAGGGAACATCAGCAGCCCAGCCAGACACATTGATGCAGGAGACAATTGATTCTATAAAAATCTTCGCACTAAGAATCCCCTCTTCGATTCTGCGTTCCACTATGAGCTTGAGTCATCTCACGTTCCGGCCTTCCCTGGACCAGGGCGTTTCCCTTCAGGAAAACCTGACCAGGATGCCGGGTGTCTTCTCGATGAACGCCAACAATACCGCCCAGGACCTGAGGATCTCCATCAGGGGCTTCGGAGCGCGTTCGGCATTCGGGATCAGGGGTATCAAACTTCTCGTGGATGGCATTCCGGAAACAACGCCTGACGGTCAGGGCCAAATCGATAATCTGACACTGTTTTCTCTTGAAAGGATCGAGGTGATCAGGGGCCCAGCCTCAGTATTATACGGTAATGCGTCAGGAGGGGTGATCGCCTTGCAAAACTCGTCTGATTTTGATGTGAATAAAGTTTCTGTCATGGTGGGCTCTCATGGCCTGCGCCAATTCAATGCCACGACCGGCTTTGAAACCAGTCATTTCGGTTTAACGGCATCGTTCAATAACATCAAAAGGCGAGGTTACAGGGATCACAGCGCCTTCAAAAGCCGCCAGGTGACCGGTCGAATGAAATTTCAGGCAAAGAAAAAGATCAAGGCAGAATTGGCCTTGAGCTATACGGATAGTCCTGTTGCTGAAGATCCCGGTGGACTGACTTCAGACCAGGTGCAAACTGACAGATTACAGGCGCGTGATGCAAACATGCTCTACAATGCCGGTGAAAAGGTCAGGCATTTCAATAGTCGGCTTAAGATGTCTTCGGATCTGTCAGATAATGTTGTCGCTGATGGATATGTTTTTTATGCCAGCAGGGATTTTACAGGAAGGCTGCCATTTTCCAATGGAGGAGGGATAGACTTACAAAGGAAGCACTGGGGTCAGGGCATGCATTTGACATCGAAGCACATCATGCCATCTTCAATTTGGACATTCCTGGCAGGTTACGACATGGCCTTCCAAAATGACCACAGGAAAAGATTTAACCTGAATATTGACAATGACGATTCGGGTCCTCTAGGTTTCAACCAAAACGAGACGTTTCGGACTTTGGGTGTTTATGGCCTCACGAAATGGCAGACTAATAAGCTGTCTGTTGACCTGGCTTTGCGCTTCGACTGGCATGACCTGGGTGTTAATGACTTCTTTATCCAGGATGGTGATGCGAGCGATGCTATTGATCTGGAGGCACTCAGCCCGGGAA
>JBFKJL010000430.1:0-1717 GCA_041631795.1 Saprospiraceae bacterium
ATCTTGTCGCTGCAGTCAAGGAAATGAACCTGTTGAATAAAAACATGGCCATCTATATTGATTCAGAAAATTACCATATAAAAAAGCACTACAATTATTTTAGAAAGATGATCCTGAAGGTTCTGCGGGAGATTCTCGATCTCAAAACAACCAAAGACCCGGACAAGCATTTTGAAAAGCTGGACAAATTGAAATCCAAAACGGATAAGACCGATGTCTTGCTCGATGGATCCATTGAAAAGCTTGTGCGTCAGGATAAGATCACCAATGACATGGCCACATCCCTTATGAATGACAGCGCCATTGTCAACAGGTTGATCCACAACCTCATCAATTTCGCCGAGTTGCTGTTCAACAAACGGGATACGATCCTTGATGCTGAATTCAAAGGCCGAAAAGATCTGACACTTGAAAAAGAGGGCATCCTGTCAGAGGATGACAATTAATCCAGCGTCATTCTTTACAGTATCTGGTCAAAGACTTCGATCAGCCTGTCCACTTCATTAAGCGTATTGTAATGCACCAAACTAACACGGACCACTCCATCCTTCTTTTCCAGATCCAGATCATGGATAAGTCTTTTGGCATAAAAGTCACCAAAGCGGATCCCGATCCTGTGCTTGTCCACCTGCTCGACAATATCCGAACTCTTCAAGTCATTATGGACAAAGGAGATTGTGGGCACGCGGCTATTCTTATCCCAGCTTGTCTCCCCGATGATCCTGACTTTGGGCTTATCCAGTAAAAATTGTATCAGCCTTTCGGCCAAAACGGCTTCGTGGTCGGCGATGATCTCAAAGCACGCCTGGTATTGACTTTGACTTAAAGGCCCTGAGGTGTGTTCAAAATGGTGGGTATGGAAATTGTGGAGATACTCCCCCAGTCCTGCCATCCCGTAACAGAGCTCAAAGTTGAAATTGCCTGGCTGGAATTTGTAGGGTACGGCATCTTCCAGGAAGTAGTGATTAATCCCGGGCATTTGTTCAAGCAAGGCGCGTTTTCCATACATCACCGCCTGGTGCGGGCCATAGGTCTTATAGGTGCTGAAGAAATAGAAGTCGGCATCAAAAGCCTTGACATCGACCTTGCGATGCGGCGCATAGGCGACGCCATCCACACAAAGCAATGTCCCGTTCTTGTGGACAAAATCCGCAACTTCACGAATGGGGTTGATCGTTCCCAGGATATTGGAAGCGTGCACCATCGCCACAAGTCGCGTTTTTTCGGTGAGCATCTCCTCAAGGTCGTCGATTTCAAATCGATAGGATTCATGATTCAGGCGCCATGTTTTTACGACAATGCCCTGCCTTTGAAGATCAACCCATGGCGAGACATTGGCTTCGTGGTCTGAGTTTGTAACGATCACTTCATCTCCCGGCAGCCATGTCCGGCCGAGGCACAGGCTGAGGATACGGATGAGCATCGACGTAGAAGGGCCGATGACCACCTCCCTGGGATCAGGCGCATTGATGAGTTGGGCCATCCGGGTTGTCGCTTCATCCAGCACCTGACCGGCCAGGGCCGATACTTCGTATGAAGCGCCCAACTGCACATTGTAGTTGACCATGAAGTGGTTGATCCGTGCAAGCACCTGTTGCAGCACCTGTGAGCCCCCTGCATTGTCCATGAAGGTGAAGTTGTTTTGCAGTGCCGGGAACTGGCTGCGCACCCATTGTATGTCCATGAGCAGATTTTTGGCTGAAAATAGAAGAAAATA
>JBFKJL010000431.1:0-1691 GCA_041631795.1 Saprospiraceae bacterium
CAGTTGTGTCGTGTCAATAGTACGATATTACAGGCGGCAACGTTTAATTTCCACTTCGTGCCACGAGGTACTCGTGGCACGAGATCCTGCGATACATGTCAATTTTTAACAGCCGGTCTTGAAATGAAGTTTTCTACAAAGTCGACAAATTCAGGAATGGGGATATCGGCAGGTCGTCTGATGATGAATACGGGCATGCGCCGGGCCAGGTTTCTTGTGAAGATGTCAAATTGTTGTTTGATATCATCCCCGACGATCAACCCCGGCCTGTGGACCTGGCGCCTTATGACCTCAATTTTTTGCTCGCCCCTGACCATCCCGATCCTGACCTCATCGGTTTCGCTGCTTTTGCGAATAACAAAGATGCGCCGTGCAAAATGGATTCTGTCATACATTTGATCATCCATGTTGAACTGAAACTTGTCCTTCCTGTCGATGACTGGTGTGCCGCCCCTGAGCTGACTTGCATCGTCCAGTTTCGAAAGGGTGTCTTTCCACAGCCGGATAGCGCGCATCGATGGCACGGCCGTAAAGCGCTTTAAAATGGGATCAGCCCGAAGGACGATCTTGTCATCCGAAAAAAGCGGCCATCCCCGCTGGGCCAGGTTGATGGCCAGAGTGGATTTGCCAATGCCCGAGGGTCCACAAAACATCTCCACGCCATCATTTCCAAGAACTGCGGACGCGTGTAATGGGAACAACTTGTGCATGTGGAGCAACACTGAAACGACAGTCCCGTAAAAATACGGGAGTGTCCGCTCGATGGATACACCGGGGGCGGGTTCAATCACAGCCTCCGCACGACCTGTGATGGAAAAAGTCCCGATCCCCTTGACAGTCATGAGAAAATTTTCTGCTGTACAAGCCATCTCCACACCCTCAAAATGGCGTTCGATCGTTTCAGTCTCAACCGAAGGCAAAGGCCGGGCATCGCCTATAGTGACCTTGACATCATAACCGATTGATGGTTCTGCGTCTGAAATGAAATCGAGTCGGACATCAGACCTTAAGACCAGTCCGGAAATACTATGATAGTGATGCTTTTTTATTTTGAATAGGCTTTAATGGCTTATACAATCGCAGCTCCCTCACCTGCCCGGTGACGACAAATTTTTGACACACCACCCAGGCATGGCCCATCATCTTGTCGTGGACCTTGCGAAATCCAACCTTGTTTTCATGGGGCACATTCCTGTCCTTGAGCATCTTGCTGGCCGTCATTGCGAGATTATAACACTTTGGCCGCCATGGGGCATAGCGTTCAACGACCTTCAGAGCCCTGGCGATCTTTTGCGCCCTGGCCATATCCGCTTCCGATATTTCTGTGGAAACATCTCCCAGTACAATGCGTGGCGGTATTCGGAACCGGGACAGCCACCTGAGCCTGAGCGTCATTTCATAAAACAGGGAAAACAGGAAACCTTGAAACGTTAATGCAACCATACTGAATACTCAATGGGTTAGCTGATCTTTCATTTTAACAAATCAACCATAATGTCGGTTGTGCGAATATAAATATCTTTGGCCTGAAGTACATGAATTTTGACTAACCTAATGCACAAGCAAGACAGTCATCGGATGGCAATGGTTTTTTTTGACGATCAAAATTTGAAACACCACCCGGTCACCGTGTAAATCATTACTATGGCACGTCAGCTTCCCAGGGATATCCTTGACTTTACCGTGATCTA
>JBFKJL010000432.1:0-1648 GCA_041631795.1 Saprospiraceae bacterium
CAATGATCAATGATCAATGATCAATGAGCAATGATTAATGCATCCCTAAATAATGTTGACAGGATTTTGAATTAACTCATCATTAAATTTTTGGAGTCTTGCTCTTTGGCTTAAATACATCGTCTCTACATAATCGATCTCTGTCAAAGAAGTACATTGGTCATTATTCATTATTCACTCTGAATGCTGACGATCCTGAATATATTCGTGATGTGCATCATCCCGACAAGCTATGCTTCGTCGGGACTCTTAACTATATACTGGTTACGCCCTGTAATGCTTCTTCTTGAACGACCTGCGGTTCTTTCGCCGGCCATTTCCGCGAGGCGCATCTTTTTGGGCATCTCTGTGCTGTATAGATTGAGGAAAAGGGTTATCTGTGACGATGGCGATGGACCTGTTCATCACCCGTTCGATGGGCTTGATGAGTTTGTTCTCATCAGCTTCAACGATGGTAATGGAGGTCCCCTTCTCTCCTGCCCTGCCGGACCGTCCGATGCGGTGCACATACGTTTCTGGAATATTCGGCACGTTATAGTTGATCACATGCTTGAGTTCCTTGATGTCAATACCGCGTGCAGCGATGTCAGTGGCCACAAGGATATTCTTCGCACCAGCCTTAAAGCTGGCCAGGGCCTTTTGCCTGTGATTTTGACTTTTATTGCCATGGATGGCGACCGATGACAGGTTGGAGCTGTTCAGTTTTTTCACGAGTTTGTCGGCGCCGTATTTTGTCCGGACAAAGATGAGCGCTTGTTCGACATCTTCATTATCGAGGATGTGCAAGAGGAGGTCCAGTTTGGATTGCCTGTCAGTAAAGTACAGGAACTGGTTCACACTTTCAGCTGGTGTGGCTGTCAGTGCCACCTCTATACGTGTCGGGTTATGCAGGAGAAATTTGGACAGCGCCACAATGTTTTCCGGCATCGTCGCGGAAAAGAACAGCGTTTGCCGCTTGCGTGGCAGGAGCCTCTCCACTTTTTTGATGTCGTGGATGAATCCCATGTCAAGCATGCGGTCAGCTTCATCCAGGACGAACACCTTGAGATCATCGAGTGTGATGAGTCCCTGTCCGATCAGGTCGAGCAGTCGCCCCGGAGTGGCCACAAGCACTTCGACGCCTCTTTTCAGGGCGTTGACCTGTTTGCTCTGCTTGACACCGCCAAAAATAACGGTGTGCCTGACCCGTGTGTACTTGCTGTAATCCTTAATGGCGTCATTGATCTGTATGGCCAGTTCCCGCGTTGGTGTGAGGATGAGGGCCCGCAGTTTCCTGCGCTTGTCTTTCTTGTGATCAATGGTGTGAATGAGTTGGATGATCGGCATGACAAAAGCCGCCGTTTTGCCGGTTCCTGTCTGGGCGATGCCCATGACGTCTTTCCGGTCGAGGATGCAAGGGATCGCCTTTTGTTGGATCGGCGTGGGCATTGTATAGCCTTTATCCCGAATAGCATCGCATATCGGATCTATTAAATCCAGTTCCTTGAATTGCATATTATCAAATTTTAGGTTCCTCTAGCCATACAAAGTCTCACGTTTCCACCTAAAATTTGCTGGGAAGAGATGAATAAAGGTGCAAAGGTACGGTTTTTTATATTACCGTACCGATGGTTCTTTTCCGCACCCCTGGCCCCTCCATTGCAAAGTA
>JBFKJL010000433.1:0-1635 GCA_041631795.1 Saprospiraceae bacterium
AATGCCTTTTCAACCGAAGCTTTAATGCCTATACCTTGTTTAACAATCATGCACATACTAACACGAAGTCATCCTTTAGGTTGTGTCTCATGCCTCGTGTACACAATTAATTTGCTTGAATTTTCCTTATTGATTTCCCATGTAAATAAAAAAAAGCAATGCCGGAGCATTGCTTTTCATAATTAAACACGCGTTGGTTTAAACCATTGCGACTACGCCATAATGGCGCTGCGCTCTGGTTTGGCAATCTTTTTCTCATTCTTGATGACAGCCTGGGCACAAGCAAGCCGGGCTATCGGTACTCTGAAAGGTGAGCAACTGACATAATTGAGGCCGACTTTATGGAAAAAATGAATCGATTCCGGGTTACCGCCATGTTCACCACAAACGCCAAGTTTGATATCAGGATTGGTAGAACGTCCTTTTTCTGCCGAAAAATGAACAAGTCTGCCCACGCCATTTTCATCCACTTGTTGGAATGGATCCGCTGTCAAAATGCCTTTTTTCAGGTAAGAGGGATAGAATTTGCCAAAATCATCCCTGGAAAACCCAAAGGTCATCTGTGTCAGGTCGTTTGTGCCATAGGAGAAGAAATCAGCCTTTTCAGCGATAAGGTCTGAGGTCAGTGCGGCGCGCGGCACTTCGATCATGGCACCCACCTTGTATTTGATGCGGTCGCCTTTGTCCTTGAAAAGTCGTTCCGCAGTCTGATGAATGATTTCTGCCTGTTGGTTAAACTCTTTGGCCCGCCCAATCAGCGGGACCATGATCTCGGGGATGACTTCGAATCCTTTATTCTTCATGTTCAATGCTGCTTCCAGAATGGCCCAGGTTTGCATTTCTGTGATTTCCGGGTATGTGATGCCCAGGCGGCAGCCCCGGTGACCCAACATTGGATTGGTTTCGTGCAGGGAATTGACTTTTTCCTGGATTTCTTCCACACTGACACCCATCGTCTCTGCCATTTCTTTCTGGCTACTTTCATCCTGGGGCAGAAATTCATGGAGTGGGGGATCGAGTAGACGAATAGTGACCGGCAAGCCTGTCATCGCTTCAAATATGCCTTCGAAGTCCTCTCTTTGAATGGGAAGGATCTTTGCTAGCGCTCGTTTGCGTTCTTCCATCGTATTGGACAGGATCATTTCCCGCATAGCCACAATCTGGTTGCCCTCGAAAAACATATGCTCAGTTCGTGTCAGCCCGATGCCCCTGGCTCCAAAATTCCTGGCTGTTAGCGAATCATGCGGTGTATCTGCATTTGTCCTGACTTCCATCGTGGCAATACTGTCTGCCAGGTTGAGCAAGTCAGACAGATCCTCATCCATTTCTGGATTCTGCGTGGGTATCTTTCCTGAATAAATATCACCTGTTGTCCCGTTTAGGGAAATCCAGTCACCTTCCCTGTATATCTTGCCGCCAGTCTCAAATTGCCTGTTCTTATAGTCAATAGAAATGGCATTTGAACCTGAGATGCAACATTTACCCATACCCCGGGCCACAATAGCAGCATGCGATGTCATACCGCCCCTCGCGGTGAGGATGCCCTCTGAGACATTCATGCCTTTGAGGTCTTCAGGAGATGTTTCAAGGCGGACCAGGATCACTTTTTTTCCTTCTTCATGCCAATCTGCCGCC
>JBFKJL010000434.1:0-1623 GCA_041631795.1 Saprospiraceae bacterium
CTCAATGGTCCGGGCAATCATATCAGTTCCCTGTGAAATCAAGATGACAGGTTCCATCTGCATCGTCGTCATCATCATCATGTCATTGAGCATATGATCTGCCAGTGGCACCAACAGACCAAAAACTGTTGTCAATAGCAAATAGCACCTGTTCCACTTAAAATAAGTTTCCATCCTGAGCGCTATGGCATAAAGCAGAAGGAAGCCGCTCCATGCAATTGAGACTTCGAGGAAATATTGAATCATTGGCATTATTTATCAGGTTGATTGTTCTGGTCAACCAATCGAGCAATATCCTTAATACTGAGATCATTTTCCTCTACGAGAAATGACACCAGATTGTTGACTGAGCCGTCAAAGTAACCTTTGACAAGTTTCTTCAAGGTCAGCCTGGTGTAGTCTCTTTTATCCACTATTGGCCTGTATTCATAAGTCCTGCCGTAGGCTTTATGATCGAGGAATCCTTTCCCTTCCAGGATGCGCACAATCGAGGAAATGGTGGAATGCGGGGGTTTTGGTGACCCTAATTCTGCAATGACCCGACTCACTGTCGCCGGACCTATAGCCCAGAATACCTGCATGATGTCCTCCTCTGCTTTTGTGAGTTTTTTCATTTTCAATGTTCAACGTACAAAACAAATATATAACGTATTCTTTAGTTATACAACCGGGCAGAACCTTTAAGCTTCCTGGATGCCCATTTGAAGTGCATATTTGTGGGCTGCTCTTTCCCAGTTGTATTTTGAAAGATCTGTCTGAGAAAAATCAAAATCCATATTATCACTGGAAACTTTCAGGATCGCTTCGGCGAAGGCCTGAGTATCATAGGGGGGAATGACAATGCCATTTTCTTCATGACGGACGACTTCGCTCAATCCACCGACATCAAAGCAAATAACGGGTGTATTGTTTCTCAAAGCTTCGACGACGGATATTGAAAGATTTTCGATGTATGAAGTATTGATGAGCATATCATAAATATTAAAATCAATCTTTTCAGCATACCCCCCGTAATGGACAAAGGGAAATAGATCAAGCTCTTTCAATATATGCTTGTCAATAACATGGCCGTAAATATCGATCCGGGTATTTTCATACAGTGACTGATCGAGCTGATTAAAAACGGAGAGAGCAAGCTTGTACTTGCGCTTGTCGATATTGCCCAGCATAAGGATGTGGAGCAATCCGTCTTCCATGGGAGGGACTGTTGTCCCTTGCACGACTGGGGTGTAAATGCCATTGGGTACAACACTGCAGTTTTCAGTCGATTTCCGGATGAATCCCGCTTTGTTGTCAGACACGCTGAAAACCCATACGGCATTCTTGAAGATTCTTTTATACTCTTTAATGATATTGAAACTCCTGACGAAGTGCGAAAAATCCATCCCACGCAATTCTGGCCAATTGTCGTGATAAGTAAAATAAAATGGGACTCCCGCACGTACATAATTTATAGAATCCCTGAAGTCACCATAAAAAATGGGGTCATTGCTCTTAAAGCGATTGATGGCTCGGAGTGCCTCCAGGCTGTTCCTGACATGCACATGTTCAATCTGCTTAAAATTGTGTTTTCCCACCTTTTCGGTAATGACATAAAGCCTGTTGTACTTATTCTGCAGCAGC
>JBFKJL010000435.1:0-1619 GCA_041631795.1 Saprospiraceae bacterium
AACTACGGCTTCAGTGAAATAATCGAATGTTCCAGAGGCTGATCCCGGCCCCATAAGGACGAGCTTAAGGTCTGGATATTCAGCCCGTATTTGATTCCAGTTCGTGATCTTCCCCTGCGCACCAGGTTCCCATATCTTTTTGAGTTCATCTACTTTAATAGTTGATGCCCAGGAGTTTTCTGGATTGACGACAACAGCTATGCCATCATAAGCTACTGGAAGTTCAAGATATCCAATGCCGTTATCTGAACATGCCTTGCTTTCTTTATCCTTGATAGGTCTTGAAGCATTTGAAATATCCGTTTCTCCCCTGGCAAATTTTTTAAACCCCCCTCCTGTGCCAGATACACCAATAGTCACTCTCACATCAGGAGCAATACTTCTGAACTCCTCAGCAATGGCTTCTGTTACCGGGTATACAGTACTGGAACCATCAATTTTTATCGAACCAGAAAGACTGTTCTCTTTTTGAGCCTGGCTCTTAGTTGATTTATTTCCACCGCATCCTAAGGCAATCCAGGTGAGGATGGACAATGAAATGATATAAATGAATCTCATTGTATAATGATTAAATAAGATGAAATAATATGGTTGCGTTAAAATTGCATTTCAGTTTGAATCCTGTACATCCACTGTCCGTCATCCACTCCAGGTGAAGTTGTACGGCTTATGTCTGTTTGCACTTTGAGATTGTGTTCAGACACAAATTTTGAAAGTCCCAATGTGTATTGATCCTGGTCGCGTATGCCTGAATAGATGTCATCATCACTGCGAACTGTCGTGAAGCGCGTGGCAACTTCCCAATTGCTTGGAAATAAATAGCCTGCCTGGATGTTGAATGCTGTTCCTGTATTGAAATTCCTCGAAAGACCATCAATTTTTTTATCTGCACTCTTGGTTCCGAATTCTGACATCACTGACCACCCCCTCTATTTGAACATCAGGTCGGCAAATATTGTACTCAAAGAATTTTCAGCGTACGCACCTGAAGCTTCCCTGACAAAACTCCCCAATTGTCCGCCTTGCCTGACAGCCCTGTCATTGTAGTCGTAGGTGATACCAATAGAGAGTTTTGGCGTCTTTTCACGCTTTAAGTCTGAAGCTGAATAGTCTCCTTTCCCGGCAAATTCGCCCATCGGCAGGAAGTCAATTCGGCCCGTGTAGTCGTACCCGCCAAAATTTCCTGCGGTGATATTGCGGCCTTCGCCCATGGATATAGCAAGTGAAGGTTTGATAACGGCATTGCCTGCCTTATATGATCCGCGAAGTTGGATCCCCGCATCCCGGTCAATATTTAGCCTGCTGTTCAGCAATGATCGGTCAACAAATTGCAGGTTGGCTGAACTGATCACCCGTTCCCTGTTACTTGCGAGTTTTGTCTGACCGACCCATAATGCCCAATGTTTGCTGAATTTCCATTTAACGACAGCATCAAGAATAAGTCTCGCGGCCCCACTTGTGTTGCCATCTTCTCTTCCCGTGCCTATATCCCTGTTGGACAGACCTATTTCAGCTTTGTATTCAAAATTCGGACTCATGGCGAATCCCCCAAATTTTAATCGTGACCTTCTGATTAGAAAGCCGGAGGAATATGATTCGCTTGCTTCGTCATATGTCAC
>JBFKJL010000436.1:0-1613 GCA_041631795.1 Saprospiraceae bacterium
ATGACTTGCCTTCCGATGATTGGATAAATAATGTGAGCGAGACATTTGTGTATTCCAACCACCGCAAATCTACACTGATTGACCCATACGTTTCTCCCATGGACCGGCGAAAGATGGTCGAAGGCTGGTTCGTTGAGGAGATGCCTGACCTGAACCAAAACAATCCCTTTATGTCCCGATACCTCATCCAGAATTCTATCTGGTGGATTGAATACCTGGGGCTGCAGGGACTGCGGCAAGATACTTACCCATACCCATTCAGGGAATTTATGACAGACTGGACGTGTGACATCATGGATGAGTACCCCAACTTTAATATTGTCGGTGAAGAATGGGTGGACAACCATGCCATTGTAGGGTATTGGCAGCGCGGCGCTGTCAACAGGGATGGGTATACATCATGCCTTCCAAGCCTGATGGATTTCCCGATGAGAACAGCCGTACAAAGAGGTTTGACGGAAGATGAAGGGTGGTCCACAGGTCTCAACAGGATCTATGAAAACCTGGGAAATGACTTTATCTATCCCGATCCCTGGAATATGGTCATTTTTCCGGACAACCACGATATGAGCAGGGTGTTCACCCAGGTGGATGAAGATTATGACCTTTACAAAATGGTGATCACCTACTACGTCACAATGCGGGGCATTCCCCAGATCTACTACGGCACAGAGATCCTGATGTCAAACCCGGGGACAGACAGCCATGGCATCATCCGATCGGATTTTCCAGGGGGCTGGAAAGGCGACCAAGTGAACGCTTTTACGGGCAAAGGCCTGTCCCCACGCCAGAAAGAAGCCCAGGCATGGATGAAGAAGCTCCTGAACTGGCGTAAAAGCAATGATGTCATCCATTCTGGCAAACTGATGCATTTTATTCCTCATGAAGGGGTTTACGCTTTTTTCCGCTACAACAATGATGAAACAGTGATGGTCGTCTTCAACAAGTCCAACGAAGTCCGATCTATTGATGCAGATCAATATGTCGAAAGGCTTTCAGGCTATACCAGGGGAAAAGATGTGACCACCGGCACGGTCCTTGAATTCGCCGGTTCGGGGCAACTGCCACCGAGATCGTGTTTTATTTTGGAACTCATGCGCTAGCATGAAAAAATCAGAATTTAAATGACAGCACATCAATATTTTAGAGTGTTTTCATTATTATGCCTGTTGTTATCAGGTTTCTTTGCCAGTGGCCAGGCCTTTAACGACTATTCATCCTCAAGCGGCTTTAACGCCACGGGGCGCAATAATGGCATCGCTATCGGGGATTACAACAATGACGGCTTTGAAGATATCTATGTGAGCCGGAAGGACGGGCCGAACATGCTGTACAAGAACAACAGGGATTTTACTTTTTCCGAGGTGGGATCAACACTTGGTGTCAATGATGGTGTTGCCACAAATACCGCGCTTTGGCTGGATATAGACAATGACGGCGATAAGGATCTTTTCCTGGGCAATTACCAGGCCCCGTGTAAGTTGTTTCTCAATGACGATGGACATTTTACTGATGTTACGACACAATACGGCCTGAACTCCACCGGGCGAGTTATTTCAGTCAATGCCACGGACTTCGATTTGGATGGTGATCTGGATATCTATATCGCCCAG
>JBFKJL010000437.1:0-1598 GCA_041631795.1 Saprospiraceae bacterium
ATTAACTAATTACTTTTACGAGCTTTAAGCTTTCAGCTTTGAGCTATCAGCTAAAATTCACTGAAAACAGTGAATTTTCCTTTACCCTCATTACAGTGATGTCCGGGTATTGAAAGAAGAGGACATTTGAGGAAATGACTCAATATGAAAACGCATATCCTTCTCTTCATCGCAGCTTTGACATTTTCGACGTCCCTGATGGCACAAAACGAATCAGAGATCAGACCTGATGGCATCGTTTTTCCAAGGATGACAACTTCAGCGCGTGATAGCCTCACAGCCACCTTTGGCCAGGTTTTATACAATACGAGCACTAGCCAATTTGAATACTACGATGGGATTTTATGGCAATCTCTATCCTCATCTGCATTGATGGATATGATTGGTGATGCGGACGGTGACACAAAGATCGAGGTGGAGAAGAGTGCAGATGAAGACACCATCAGGTTTACAGTGGGGGGCATCGAGATCGGGAAACTCAACAACAAGGCCTTCGAGCTGGAGGCCCCGGGTTTTTCCACCTTCATTGGCACAAAAGCGGGAAGGATTGATGATGGCACGGATAATTATAACGTTGCTGTAGGCAACAATACCGGTGAAAGCCTGACCAGCGGCTTCTCAAATACGCTTATCGGTGCCAATGCAGGCAACGTGAATGCGACAGGAAGTTATAATACATATTTGGGCACATCCGCAGGCTACAAGAATACGGCCAGCGAAAATACGATGCTAGGCCACCGGGCGGGTTTTGAGAATGTCACAGGTCAGCGCAATGTTTTTGTGGGCAGTCAAACGGGCAGGAACAATACGGGGTCCGACAATGTCTTCATTGGCAACAGGGCGGGGGAAGATGAGACGGGGAGTCATAAGCTCATTATTGCAAACAACGCAAATTCTAATTTGATATCTGGAAATTTCATAGATAGCCTGATTGGGTTAAATGGAAAAGTTGCCATAGGACATGAGAATCCTGAGACTGAGTTAGACATTAGAACGGACACCAGTTTTGTTCAAGTGAAGTTGCTGCCCAAATTGATTTATCCCATGGAATCTCGATCAGAGATTATAATGTTGACAAATGAGAGTTCACAGGAAGGGTATTCAATAGCGTCAAAAGCAATATTAACTTTTGGTGGTTTTCCACCTGTACCGGATACAGCCAGGTATTTGGATTTTAGGTACATAGATGAAAATGGCGCCAAATCCACCAGGTTGCAGGTTGGGAAAGATTACGTCAGTATAAGGCCGGGGACAGAATTATTTGTGAATGAAAAGGCGACGTTCAAAGAAGACATTTTTATCAATAATACAAATAGCGATACAACAGCTATAGTTTTTAATGGGAGTACAACCAAAGGAAGCATTACCTCAAGTTCCCTTTCGATGAATATTATTAACGAGGAAAATACAAAACTGAACTTTTGGACAAACAACCAAAACAGGATGACCCTGGACAACTCGGGGAAACTGGGTCTTGGAACAGATTCTCCTGTAGCCACTTTGGATGTAAGGGGTGATGCGGTCTTTAACGAAGATGCCCAGGATGCTGACTTTAGAGTGGAAGGCACTTTATATAACTCTTTGTTTTTTGTAGATGC
>JBFKJL010000438.1:0-1578 GCA_041631795.1 Saprospiraceae bacterium
AAGTATGTGGAAACGGTGATATCGTATTCTACGTGAAAGTGGATGCTGTAGACGGGCATTTTAATGACAATGTACAGGTGCGCCTGTACTACAGGGCAGATCTGGGTTTTGCAGAACCCCTCCTATTTGAGAATATCCTTCTTGATGAAGACGGCGATGCAGATGTGACGATCAATATCGGCAGTGTGGCCGAATGGTTTGGACTTGAATCGACAGGATATATCAGTGCATGGATTGAAATCGCTACGAATAGAACTTTCCACGAGAATACAGATGTCAACGACTGGAGAAACTGGCTGACAAGTGAATTCAATGCCTTTACCCTGAGAATGGAATATGTTAAACCATAAACTCATGAGATCAATCTATAAATTTCTGCACCCGCTCATTGTCATTTTATTTTGCGGCACCATAACCCAATTGGCCAGCCAGGATATCATCCACCTCATGGATGGAAACCAGATATCTTCCTCGATCAAGGAAATCCACCGGGACAGAATCCATTATTACCGGTACGGCACGGCGGATGCCCAAGTGTATGAACTGGGGACAGCGGATGTAACCAAAATCGTTTTTGAAAACGGGATCGTCCAATACTTCAATGATATACCTGTGGGTATTGATCCCATCACGAATAATAAAACCACGCCCCAACCACCCGGATCGGGGATAAATTCAAGGACCAAGGATAAAGCACCTGCATCCCAAGCTTCAACCTCTTTGCCGGAGGTGAAACGCGAAACAGCCAGAACGAACTTTGGCATTACGGTCGGTGTCAATGGCGCAAGTGGCCTTTATACCTACCAGAATATAGCAGAACCGCCATTCCCGAGCCCTGGCCTGACTTTCACCGGCGGTCTTGTTTTCGAGTGGAACGTGACCCGTAATTTCCATTTCCAGATGAATTTACTCTATAAAGGTAAAGGTGACAGGATCGCTATGGCCAATTTTGCTGAAAGCCTTGATTTGCCACCGGTCAATAACCATGTCCTGTCAGCAGAAGGGGAGGGTTTTGTCTCACGTACCGTACACTACGCTGAATTCTCCCTCATCCCAACGCTGTCTTTCCCGTCCGCTTCCGGAAAATCGAAATTCCTCCTTGGGCTGGGCGGGTATTATGGCTCGGCCATCAGCGGCTCCAAAAATGCGGACTACACGCTCAGGTTTTACCAGGATGGGGAACTGACAACTGAAGACATTGTTGACGAGACTAAAGATATGGTTATCGTGGACCTGTTTCCGACCGATAACAATCCAGATGAGATCTACATCAGGCGTTTTGATTATGGCATGCATGGGCTAATCGGTTGGCGCATGCCAAAACTCATGTACGGACTGTCAACAAGCCTTGGCATGGTGGAAATTGAACCGGATGAATTATTTGCGCGGAAAATCAAACCACGGGAAACACGGCATGTTGTCGTAACTCTGTTTTTCAGTTATTACTTCACATCCTGATCCACGTCATGGAATTAAGAATCAAATGTGCATTTGATATCCATGTAGGTGTTTTATTGGGATTGACCACAATCATTCATACGATGATTGACCTCATTGATTCTCTTTCCAAATTGAAAT
>JBFKJL010000439.1:0-1547 GCA_041631795.1 Saprospiraceae bacterium
CTTTCCGAAGGACAAGAACCCGCCCTGACTCCATTTCCCAAGGCTATCCATATTGTCAATGATATGGTTGGCCAAATAATCGGAACGACCATGAATTGTCACTGAGTCTGTCAATAAAGCTTCTTTGGCGATCTTTCGGGTCCGTGATAATTCGAGGATCTTGTCCAGGTTCGACTCCTGCGATCCAAGGCCAAATCCAAACTGGCCCAGGAGGGCTGAAAAACCTCCCAGGGAGCCCGTTTCGTCTTCATTGAGCATAAATGTCAACTCCGCGGTGTATTCCGGGATATGGCGCAATGCCATCACCAATCCCAGAATGGCTCCGACTATGGCTGCGATCACTAAACCCCTCCAATCACGCAAAACAGATCGCAAGTACTCTTCCGTTTTGAGGATCGCCTCCTTTAGTGTAAAGTCGTTGTGCCTGTCCTGTGACAAATGAATTTCATTTTTTATGTGATCAATATATGATTTAACAGCTTTTCCAACACGCTTATTGGCGTGTTTTTTCTTTGCGCATAATCTATGAGTTGGTCACGGGATATGGTGTTGATGCCAAAATACTTGCTTTCAGGATGGCTGAAATACCACCCACATATAGATGCCGCTGGGTACATGGCAAAGGATTCAGTCATGGTTATCCCCGTCCTGGACGTGACATCAAGCATTTCAAACAATTTCAACTTTTCTGTATGGTCAGGACATGCGGGATACCCCGGCGCAGGTCGAATACCCTGGTATTGTTCCGCGATCAGTCCTTCATTGTCGAGGGCTTCGTCTGGATCATATCTCCAATAGGTGGTGCGCACATTTTTGTGAAGGTATTCTGCGAAAGCTTCTGCCAGCCTGTCCGCAAGGGATTGAAGCAAGAGCGCTGAATAATCATCGTGCTTTTGCTTAAAGTATGCGACTCTCTTTTCGATACCATGACCCGTTGTCAGAGCAAATGCGCCAATATAATCCTGGATGCCCGTTTCTGACGGTGCTATAAAGTCCGTCAAAGATCTGTAGGGGAGGTTTTCTGCTTTGCGAATTTGCTGGCGTAGATTGTTCAAAACAACTTCTCCATTCTGCGTTCTTACCCGTATGTCATCATCATTTACGGCTTCGGCTTCAAAAAAACCATAGACAGCCCTGGCTGTCAACCATTTTTCACCCACGATCCTTTCCAGAAGCTTCTGAGCATCGGCAAACAGTTTGCGGGCTTCTCCACCCAATGAAGGGTGGTCAAAGATCTTCGGATGCTTTCCCTTCAATTGCCAGCTCAGGAAAAATGGGGTCCAGTCAATATAAGGTATCAACTTTTCAATGTTAACGTCTTCCAATGCATTCACACCCATCTGTTCAGGTCGTACTGGCTGATACTCTTCCCAGTTGATTTTTAATTTGTGCCGCCTTGCATATTTCAGGTCTACGCAGTTTTTTGAGGTGTTTTGTGCGTTGCGCCTTTTCCTAAGGTCAGCATATTCTTTCTTTACTGATGCCCCGTAAACTCCATGGTTCTGCCCCAGGAGACGGGACACGACTGATACACTCTTTGATGCATC
>JBFKJL010000440.1:0-1544 GCA_041631795.1 Saprospiraceae bacterium
AAAATAAGATGGATATTGGTCCCTGCAGTCTGCCTGTTTATTTTGTCGTGCAAAACGACTTCAAGGGATGGTGGACGCAAACTCTCCAGCGAAAGTCAAACGCCTGCAATGTCGACAATCAATATTAAATACAGCATCCATAAAAAAGCGATCCAGGATACATTCAATAAGATCATATCGGCGTATTTGTCGGATGAAATTTCGCTGGATGTCTCAGGGTTCGATGTTGTCCTCAAGAAAGAAAAAGAGGCATGGATTGGGATCAAAGGCAAGGAAGTGACTGTCCAATTACCCCTTGATATAAATGTCCGTAAAGATATCGTCATCAATGAACTCAGGGCTTATGGCAAATTGACACTGACGTTTAAATCCCTGCTGAACGTACAGCCAAATTGGGTTGTTCAGACAAAAACAGTGCTTGAGTCTTACGTATGGAGCGAAAGCCCCCGGATTGACTTCGGAATATTCAAAATGCCCATTGAGAAGTTGTCCAATGCCATCATCGACAAGTCCAAACCAACATTTGAAAAGGAGATCGATAGTGCCCTGAGCAGCCAGTTGAACTTGAGAGGGCCGGTCCTGGATATCATGAATCTTGTGGATGAACCCTATTTTATTGAAGGTGAATTCAACACTTGGCTGCATTTCAGACCGGAGAATGTTATCCTCAGTGATATTCGCGATAACGGTGATATGGTCAGCAGCAATATCACCGTAAGGGGGATAACACATTTTTCATCTGAAAAACCTCAAAATCTGTTGATGGAACTTGAAATTCCGCCCGTAGAATGGCAGAAAGACATTGAGAGCGAGTCCAGTTTCAATGTCATTCTGAGATTTTCATTTGAGCAGATCAACACATGGCTTGACGGCAATTATCAAAAACAGGTTTTTTCAGACGGTGATCATACCCTGTCAATTGATCAGATCACTTTGGGTAAACACAGGAGCAAGGTGATGGCACGTACCCGGGTCAGCGGGACCTTCAATGGCTTACTCCTCATCACCGGTATTCCCGTGTTCAATAATGAGGATCAGGTCTTTTATGCGGACGACCTGGATATCAAAATACAAACTGATAATGTTTTGCACAAAGCGGCAGGCTGGATGCTCAGGGGTAAAATAAAAAAGGAATTGTCGAAACTGCTGCAGCTTCCACTCAATGACTACATGCATCAATTCCAGGGAATCCTGGATGAATATACAGACAATCTCAATGATCCAGGGTCCCTTCAATTCAAGGCGCAAATCAATAATGTTTTTATAAGATCCTTCGAAGTCGATGACCGCGGCATCAGGGCATCAGTCAATATAAAGATGCTTCTCCAATCAGATTTTTACGATATGCGGCATTTGGAAACCCTCAGTCTCCCGTCTAGGCAATAAGGGGGTGGAGGAGCAGAAAGACAGCCGATCCAGCGAGGAAGCCAACTGCGGCCAGCCACGATATCTTTTTCATGTACCAAATGAAATCTATTCTTTCCATACCCATGGCTGCAACCCCTGCAGCAGAACCAATGATGAGCATACTGCCCCCTGTCCCG
>JBFKJL010000441.1:0-1540 GCA_041631795.1 Saprospiraceae bacterium
ACAGGTGGACATTGCGCCTGGACAATTCATCCTCAAGATCTTTGATCATTGTCACTGCACTCGAGTCGAGACTGCTGATGGCACTGGACTCGACGATCACATGAGTGATGCGCGCATCCTTCTGTAACAATGACTTGATCCTTGATTTAAGTGCATTCGCATTGGCAAAAAAGAGCTGGGCATCGAAACGGAGGATCAGGATATTGTCGTTCACAATGAGATTCTTAAAACGCTCCACATTTCTGAACGTTGTCTCCCCGGGAATTTGGCCAAGCCTGGCAATATGCGGGTAAGAAACATTATAGACGATCATTGACAGGGACAAGACGACGCCAATAAGGATACCTTCCTCAATCCCAAGAAAGAGCGTACCCACGGCAGTCACCATAAATAGTATAAAATCTCTCTTATCGGTGAGCCAAAGATGTTTGGCCTCGGCAAAATCAATCAGACCAAAAACAGCCACCATGATGATGGCTGCAAGGACAGCATTGGGCAAATAATAAAAGTAGGCTGTCAGAAAGAGCAGCGTAATGATGACAAGAATTGCGCTGATAATTGAGGCAAGGCCGGTTTTGGCGCCAGCCTGATCGTTAACAGCCGTCCTTGAAAAGCCACCCGTTACTGGAAATGCCTGGAAAAATGCACCTCCAATATTGGCTGCCCCCAGTGCGATGAGTTCCTGGTTTGGAATGACCTCATATTCCTTGTGTTTGTTCTCCACCGCCTTTGCCACTGCGATGGATTCCAGGAAGCCAACAAACGAGATCGTCAGTGCTATGGGAAACAAAGCACCCAGGTATGACATATCGGCAAAAGGCCAGACAATACCGGGAAGACCACCTGGCACATCCCTGACTATTTTCACGTCCTGCTCCGAAAGACCTAAAAAATAGACCAGTCCTATACCCAACAAAACCACCAGCAATGGTCCCGGTATTTTCTTATTCACGCGTTTTGCTGCGACCAGCAGCACTATAGACATTAGCCCAATGATTAATGTCGGCAGGTTGATTTCTGAAAAATTCTCAATAACACTGATGGCTATCTCATGGACCTTTCCACGGGCGATATCCACACCGACCAGGTGCTTCAACTGGCTAAAACCGATGATCAGGGCAGCGGATGAAGTAAACCCGGCGATTACGGGATGAGAAAGAAAATTGACGAGAAATCCCAGCCGGAAAATTCCCATGGCAAATTGGATCAGGCCGACAAGGACAGCCAGGAATATAGCCAGGCCAATAAACTCAGCAGAACCCAGAGTCGCCAGGTCACCAACACCAGATGATATGAGCAGAGCCACCATGGCCACGGGACCCACAGCAAGTTGGGGTGAGGTTCCCAGCAATGCATAGATGATCAACGGTAAAGTCGAGGCATAGAGGCCATAAATGGGCGGCAATCCTGCCAGCATGGCATAGGCCATACCCTGGGGGATCAGCATCACACCGACAGTCAGGCCCGCGCTGAGGTCACCTTGAAGATTTTTCCCGTTGTAGTGCCTCATCTGATCAATAAAAGGGATATTTATCTTCAT
>JBFKJL010000442.1:0-1532 GCA_041631795.1 Saprospiraceae bacterium
CTGTTCAAAGGACGTGTCCGTGACAGAGATTTTTAAGCAAATGGTCCATCTTGGAAGTGGATATGACTATAAGATTGCCGACAATGACAACCAGAATATTCTTGGTTCCATGTCTAAAAACAGGGTGGGAAACTGGTATGCCCTTGATATTGATTTCAACATTGACAAGAAGCACTCCAGGAGGATTAAACGACTCCTTGATCTCCTCGTTGGTATAATTGCCATCCCGCTTTCACCGCTGCTGTGCGTCTACAAAAATGGCAGAAAGCTTGTTTTTAATATGCCCGGAGTCCTTGTCGGACGGCAAACCTGGGTGGGCTATGCACGCGGTAAAAAAGCTTCTTCCTTATCTTTACCGGATATCCGCCCCGGTGTATTTCCGGTGATTGGCCCGGTCCATACCTCAGCAGATGCATTTAATTTGGACTATGCACAGAACTATTCTGTATGGAAAGATTTTGAAGTAATTTTATCACATGTGTTCAAATCTGGAATATGAAAAATAAAATCAGGCGTCTGACCAAAGAGCTCTTTCCTGAACTCAGGGCGATCCGGCATCATTTGCACATGCATCCTGAATTGTCGTTTGAAGAAGCTGAGACGAGCCTCTTTATTCGCGAAAAACTTGCAGAGTGGGGTATACCATTCAAATACGGTTTGTGCAAACATGGCGTTGTGGGACTGATCAAGGGTAAAAACCCGAGAAAGGTCATCGGGTTGAGGGCAGATATGGATGCGCTGCCCATCAAGGAGGAAAATGAGGTGCCTTATAAGTCCAGGGTGGATGGCGTTATGCATGCCTGCGGGCATGATGTCCACACGACATGCATGCTTGGAGCGGCCTATGTGTTAAATGTCCTGAAAAATCAAATCAATGGATCAGTCAAACTGATTTTTCAACCGGGCGAGGAGAAGTTGCCTGGGGGCGCTTCTATCATGATCAAAGAAGGTGTCCTTGAACAACCTAAAGTCAGGAGTATAGTAGGCCAACATGTCCATCCTCCTTTGCCAGCGGGCATGGTGGGATTTAGAAAAGGTCAGTATATGGCCTCAGGGGATGAAATTTTTATTACGATCCGGGGCATTGGAGGTCATGCGGCATTGCCCAACGATGTTGTCGATCCGGTCATGATTTCAGCATACGTCCTCACAGCCCTCCAAACAGTCGTCAGCAGGCATTCTGATCCCAAAATTCCAACTGTTCTCAGTTTTGGCAGGATCTTTTCATCTGGTGGCGCCACTAATATCATTCCCGATACTGTATATATTGAAGGCACACTCAGGACCATGGATGAATCAAACCGTCAACGATTGAACAAGGCGATCAGAACTATCGTCAGTGCTACGGCCAAGGCTCATGGTGGAACATCACGGGTGAAAATTAAAAAGGGATATCCAAGTCTCTATAATGACCCTGTATTTACTGCACAGTGCATCAAAGCGGCACAGGATTATCTCGGTCGCGATAACGTAGTTGAACTCGATAAGCGCATGACCGCTGAGGATTTCTCCTACTACAGCCAAACCCTGCC
>JBFKJL010000443.1:0-1531 GCA_041631795.1 Saprospiraceae bacterium
ACTTTCTCGATCCTGTTCCCCTTGATGAGGACAGTTGCCCTTTCAAGGACTTGGTCACCCTCCATCGTGATCACAGTGGCATTGGTGAGGACGATAAGACCAGCAGGCACATCTGCTTTCATTTCCAGGTGAATTAAAATTCCAGTTGTGTCAATTGGAGGGAGGCTGTCCAGGCTGCCTTCGAGAAATGAAAACCGGTCAGTCAGATGATCACTGAAATATTCATTGCCCAGGGTCCAGAACAGCTTTTGACTGTCGCCTGACCAGTGGATATTGATACCTGCGTCACGCGCAACCTGGGCCACGGGGACGGCTTTAGTATCCTTGGTAATACCAATCTTTTTTCCAGATTTCGGAAAGGGTGCCACATAGACTTTGTACAATTCTGACCATGCCACCCAATTGTTGTCAGGACTTATGACATAGCGCTGGGAATACTTGCCATCGAAATGCTCCTTTTTATCATTGCCTTCGAGGTTGACACTTTCAAAGCTCTTGGTGAGGGATCCGAAAAGATACCCGCCTAATTGATAAAATATACGATTCCCGGCGGCATTGAAAACTGGATATTCTCCACGAGGTGTCACAAACCGGGGCTCCGCATCGGGCTCTATTGATATGATGTACAGGCCCGGATCTTTGGTATGGGCATACCCGTGCTGGCTGTTGCCGCCATCTTTCCTGTATACGATAGACCCACCATCGGGAGAAAATGATGGTGTCCTGTAAATGCCTTTGGAAGTCGTGAGCCTGGTTTTTTCTCCAGAATTCAAGTCAAGAAGATGAATTGCTCCCAGTTGCTCATCGTCCCAGGTGACGTAGGCGAGTTTGCTGCCATCGGGAGCATAAGCCGGCTCGAATTCGAATTGAATATTTTCATTGGTAAGCCTTTCAGGCTTTCCATTGGGTAAGGCCACTTTCCACAAATGGCCAACAGCATTGAATACTGCCGATTGACCATCAGGAGCTGTCACAAAATGGCGCAACACTTTAGCTTCGAACTTTTCTGTGAAAGCATCGTTTTTGAATCTCACCGTTTCAGCCACCTTCATGTGCACATCGACCTCAAAGGGTATAATTTGAGCGACCCCTGTATTCCCATCCACCTTCCATATCTTGCCCATCCCGGAGATAACCAGCGCTTTGCCGTCTGGTGTCCAGTCAAAACCAGGATACACCCCAAATATGGCCCAGGCTTCAGATTGATCCTTGCTCAAGTTGTCAAACAATTCAAATTCCTCGCCGGTCTCCAGATCGTGGATACACAAAACAGTTTTAGTCCTGATCCTCTTGATATAGGCAAGATGCTTACCGTCGGGCGACACTTGCGGTCGAAAAGCCCCACCCGGACCACGAACAACAACCTCTTCTTTTCCTTTCTCGAGGTCATACCTCTTGATCATATAGATCTGGCTGTTGGGATCCTTATTGTATTGAAAATAACCGCCGGGATACATGTCTTCACTAAAATAAAGGAACCGGCCATCCGGAGAAACACTCGGCTCGTTCACGTCCTGCTGGTCATTCTTCC
>JBFKJL010000444.1:0-1527 GCA_041631795.1 Saprospiraceae bacterium
GAACGGGGTAATACACCCGACCACGCCTACCGGTGTTTTTTCAATGCGGCATTCAACGCCTTTGCTGACTTCCTGGATCTCGTTTGTGACGATCTGGGGCATGGACACGGCAAATTCACACAGTTCGATGCTTTTAAGCACTTCAGCTCTTGACTCTGACAAGGTTTTGCCATTCTCCAATTGCACCAGCTCAGACAGGCTGTCAATGTTTTGTTCCAGCAATGTCCTGTATTTGAAGATCACTTGTACCCTGTCTTTAATGGTCAGTCCCGACCATGCGGGAAAGGCATTTTGGGCGGAAGCGACTGCGGCGTCAACATCTTGTGATGTACTGAGCGGAAGGGTTGAGATGATGGAGCCATCCAGAGGACTGATGATATCCATTTCTTTCTGTCCATTGCCTTGAAATTGGCCATTGATAAAATTCTTGACACGTGGCATTGTTGTGATGGTAGACATAATGGTAGTATTTTCAATGTATAATGAAGGCTAATTTTATGCCATAATTCCACTGTGGGATATAAGAAAGATACGGTATTTTCTGCTATTGTGGCATGGCGTACTGGAACTGCTTGGTATAGGTTTTTAATTTTTTTTCAAAATCAGGGAATAGATTGAAGGATTAATTCTAAAGTTCTCACTAAAATCCCTAATTTAATGACTGAAATTTGTTTTGGCATTGACCAGCATCATTCAGCGGCGTACAAGATAGGGTTACATTAGCTTTATCAAAACAGTCATTGTGATAGCATTTTATTCATTTGAAAAGTCACCACCATGAAAAAAAGATATTTGGCCGGAAAAAAATCGATTTTGACAATTTTCGGAACCATACTAGGCATTGTCCTGATCATTGTATCTGGATGTAATTTAGGAACACCTGAGAACTCCAGGGTCTCGCAAGCTAAAAGGGGTAAGGTGCATTATGACAAATACTGCATCAAGTGCCACGGTGAAGATGCTAAAGGCGTTGTCGTGGATTCACTTCAGACCAAACCTGCTGATCTCACATTGATCTGTCAGTCGAGGCGCACCACGCAATTTCCGATACTCGAAATTGCCAACCTGATCGATGGCCGGAAAATGGCGGGACAGCACGGAACTCGTGAAATGCCGATTTGGGGGGATGTTTTTGAAAAACAGGAATATCTCAGTGAAAACGAGATCAAGGGAAAGATGGCTGAGATCATAGCCTACCTGATGAGCATACAAAAGATATGATGATAGTTTAAATGGAAGTAATGGTTTAGGCCATAGGGCTTTAAACCATTTTTTATTTCTCCTGGGATGCCCTGCGCAATTCTTCCGCGGCACTGCGGGTATGGCGCTTCTTTCCTTTCAGATGTTGATTACCGAATTTATAGGACAACCGCATATTCACTACAGGCGCCTGCCACTGGACCAATAGATCCATATCCTGATGGTAATCGACATGGCATGCCAAAACCTGTTGACAAAATCTTCTACACCTAGAATTACTTTCAATTTGTTATCCAGTAATTTTTTGGACAAGCCAAAACGCGTTCC
>JBFKJL010000445.1:0-1517 GCA_041631795.1 Saprospiraceae bacterium
CAACATCAGTTATGGCATTAATATCTCGCATAACCAGGATGCCAAAGCACATCCCTTTGTGACTATTGGCGGCAGTATCAATATACAATCCAACAATCATGCTTCACGGATAAACAATGATGCAAACCGTGTTTTGCAAAATACTTTCAGGTCGAATTTTACATACAGACATTCCATGCCGAACACCCCTTTTTCGCTTACTGTGGGTCTGAATCACAGCCAGAACACACAGACACGCCGCGTGAACATCACATTCCCTGATGTGCAGTTGCGCATGAATTCCATTAACCCGTTTAAAAGAAAGAACAGGGGAGGTAACAAAGAAGCCTGGTACGAAAGGATCGTTTTGAACTATAACGCCAAGATGAAATCATTCATTGAGACGTCCGACACCACACTGTTTACACCACAAGCGCTGGACAACCTGAAAACCGGGATGACCCAGACAGCATCGGTGTCTGCATCATTCCGTTTTTTAAAATATTTCAACTTTGTTCCGAATGCCAATTATGATGAAACCTGGGTGCTCAACACGATCAACAGGGAATATTTTACTGAAAATGATTCATTGGCAACAAATGTCTTGACTGGATTTGACAGTTATCGAACCTACAGAGCCGGGGCTTCAATGAATACGCAGATTTTTGGTACAAAAACATTTTCAAAGGGTTGGTTCAGGGGAATAAGACACACCATGAAACCCTCTGTGGGCATGTCGTTTGCCCCCAACCTCTTCGATCAGTACCAGGACTCGATCATCGTTGATGGAAAGGTGATCACAACGTACAACAGGTTTCAAAGCGGGCCTTTTGGTAGCCCGTCATTTACAAGACTGCAGGCACTCCTGACGTATTCAGTCAACAATATCCTGGAGATCAAACATTTTGCGAGAAAAGATTCGAGTGAAAAAAAGTTCAAGGTTTTTGACAACCTGACGATTAACGGTAATTATAACTTTGCTGCCGATAGTTTGCGATGGAGTACTGTAGGCATGTCTTCATCGTCAAGGTTTTTCAATGGGATAACCATCATCACCACCAACTTCACCTTTGATCCATACATTGAAGATCAAAACCGCCGGATAAATACCACGGTATGGAGCCAGGATAAAAAACCGCTCCGCCTGGATCGGTTTACACTCAATATTACAAACCGCTTCTCGTTTAAAAAGATCAGGGATATGGTCAAGGGTGTATTCGAGGATGATGATCCGCAGCCAGAACGCGATGATGAATATGAAGACGAAGAAGACACCCCAAGAAGACAAGGCAATCAACGAAGACCCGGGCGCAACCAGCTGGTCAAGAAAGAAAAATCAATCCTTGATATTCTTGACAGGATAAATTTTGAGCACAATTTCAGGTATAATTATTCGACGATCAATGGGATAGATACATCCCAGGTTGTGCATACTGCAGGTTTTTCAGGGGCCATACCATTAACAGACAACTGGAATATAAGGGTAGGCAACATCTCCTATGACTTTGTCAATAAAGGCCTTGGCTATCCATCGCTGA
>JBFKJL010000446.1:0-1517 GCA_041631795.1 Saprospiraceae bacterium
AAAAATACACTGTTGTTTGGGCCGCTTTGCGCCATTTTTCAGCCAATGCATTATGATCTTCCTCGACACTGGTTCCTCCTTTAACAAGAAGGGATTCATTTCCCACGTAATAGGTTTGCCCGTCCGGGGCCTTAGCTTTGACCCCCATTCCAGTAACGCTTTCGAATGCGTGGATTTCAACTTGTCCGATATCCTGCTCTTCAAGATAGCTCGCTATAGGTTGTGCCAGAGGATGTTCTGACCGGCTCTCCATCGTGCGTAAAATGGGACCAAATGATTCACTATCAAGTGCCTTGCTCCACCGGATCTTTGTCACGGTGGGATGCCCTTGTGTGATAGTCCCCGTTTTATCCAAAAGCACCGTATCCACCTTATGCGCCATCTCCAGGCTCTCGGCATCCTTGATGAGGATATTATTTTCCGCTCCCTTACCCAGGCCGACCATCAGCGCTGTCGGTGTGGCCAAACCCAGGGCACAGGGGCAGGCAATGACAAGCACGGCTATAGAGGTCAAAATCGCGTGGCTAAATGCGTCATCACCACCTATGATCATCCACACCATAAACGTGACAAGGGCAATACCCAAAACTACAGGCACAAAGATCCCGGCGATCCTGTCTGCCAGTTTTTGTACCGGCGCCTTACTGCCTTGTGCCTGCCTGACCATTTCAATGATCTGGCCGAGGATGGTCTCTTTACCAACCGATTCGGCTGTAAACTGGAAACTGCCTTTTTGGTTGATGGTGCCCGCAAAGACTTTTTGACCGGCAGTTTTCTCCACAGGGATCGGCTCACCCGTGATCATACTTTCATCAACAAATGATGATCCCGATGAAACAATGCCATCCACAGGCACCTGCTCACCGGGCCTGACAATGATCGTATATCCTTTTACGACTGCATCTACAGGTATATCTTTTTCATGTCCATTGATCACCACACGCGATGTTTTGGGCTGCAGCCCCATCAACTTCCTGATCGCAGAAGAGGTATTGGATTTGGCCCGCTCTTCGAGATATTTTCCCAGCGAGATGAAGGTCATGATCACCGCGGCCGTTTCAAAATACAGGTGGGGTTCAAGTCCGCGATTCAACCAGAATCCGGGATTCAACAGATTGAAGACACTGATCAGGAAGGCTACCCCGGTACTTAAGGCTACAAGCGTGTCCATATTGGCACGTCCAACCTTTAACTGCTTCCAGGCGTTGATGTAAAACAACCTGCCAAAAAAGAACAAAACAGGGATTGTCAAGACCAGGCTCACCCAGTGCCCTGGAACCCATTCGCCTAAAAACATACCCAGCACAAAGACGGGGACAGATAATGCCACCATCCATAACATCCTGGTTTTGTGTGATTTAATGTGTTTTTCCTGTAAATCAACTTGAATCTCAAAAGGATCCTCCTCAGTTGCTACGAGGCCATACCCGATTTTTTCCACAGCCGACACCAGGGTTGCAGGATCGGTGGTTTTATCGTATTCTACAAGGACACTGCTGCTGGCAAAATTGACATGC